>NZ_JVGV01000001.1:0-213 GCF_001076775.1 Streptococcus pseudopneumoniae | reverse complement strand
GCTTTATCGATTAATTTCTCTGCTTCTTCTACAGTTAATCCTTTTTCGAAGCCTTCTACGATTTGTTTTCTTGTTGCGTCTGATGCTGCTTTTAACGCTGCAATTGTGTCAGCTTTTGCTTTTGCTTCTTCTGGACTATTCGTTTCAGCTTTTTCTAATTCTTTGACAGCCTCTTCTAATGCTTTATCATAATTTGCTAAGAACTCGTCTTGT
>NZ_JVGV01000037.1:0-43708 GCF_001076775.1 Streptococcus pseudopneumoniae | reverse complement strand
GTTCATAGATCTGAACTTTATCATCATAAGTTAATTTCATAATAAAAACACCCCAAAAGTTAGTTTTTTCTGTCTAACTTTTGGGGTGCAGTTCACTGCAACTGCTTTTCTATTCTTGCATGGTGTAACCGACACCACGCACGGTTTTAATGTAGCTTTTTTGACCTTTTACATCAAGCTTGCTACGTAGATAACGGATATAGACATCCACGATATTTGTTTCGGTCGCACTTTCATACTTCCAGACGCTTTCCAACAACTGCTCACGAGTCAGAACTTTCTTGCTCCCCATAAGAGTAGCCAAAAGGTCATACTCACGGCGCGTCAGAGCAATCATTTCCTCGCCACGATAAACGGTATGATGTTCTACATCCATACGCAGATTGCGGTAAGACGTTGGAACCTTCATCTGACTACAGTGTTGGTCGATAAAGTCCCGACCTCGGAAAATCGCTGAAATACGATCCACCAGATTCTCAATAATAACCGGCTTATAGATGTAAGAAACGGCAAAGTGTTGGATTGTCTCAATCTGATCTTGCAATTCTTCGCGATGGTCCAAGACCATAATCACTGAGGCTGGCTTAGTCCGACTTAGCTTATCTGCAAAATCCTGGGCTGTCATATCCCCAAGTTGAGCATTCAATAAAATCAAGTCATAGTCTGTCTGAAGAGCCATGGAGAGGGCTTTTTGCCCCTCCTCAACCTGATCAACTCGGTATTGCTCTTTTTGGAGTTCCAAACTTAAAAAATGAGCTAGATTTCTTTCTTTCTCAAGTAATAAAATCCGTTTCCCCATGGCAGACCTACTTATTTTTCGTCATACCAAGAGTAGTGGAATGTTCCTTCTTTGTCTTTACGTTGGTAAGTGTGGGCACCAAAGTAGTCACGTTGCGCTTGGATCAAGTTAGCTGGAAGGTCAGCTGAACGGTAGCTATCAAAGTAAGTAATCGCTGCTGAGAAAGTTGGCACTGGCACACCAGCTTGAACAGCAAGAGCTACGATATCACGCACTGCTTGTTGGTACTTAGCAGTAACATCCAAGAAGTACTCATCCAAAAGAAGGTTAGCAAGGTCTGCATCACGGTTGTAAGCATCTGTAATCTTTTGCAAGAAACGAGAACGGATGATACAGCCATCACGCCAGATAGATGCGATATCTGCAAATGGCAAATTCCAGTTGTTTTCTTTAGAAGCTACACGCAATTGCGCAAAACCTTGTGCGTATGAAATGATTTTTGAGAAGTAAAGGGCTTGACGAATCTTTTCAATCAACTCAGCCTTGTCTCCTTCAAATTTGAAGGCAGCTGGTTTTGGAAGAACCTTGCTAGCATGTACACGTTCTTCTTTGTAAGTTGAAATGTAACGTGCAAATACTGACTCAGTGATGAGTGACAATGGCACACCAAGGTCAAGTGATGATTGACTAGTCCATTTACCAGTTCCCTTGTTACCTGCAGCATCAAGGATGTAGTCTACGATTGGTCCATCTTGGCCTTCATCGTCTTTACGGCTCAAGATATCAGCTGTGATTTCGATCAAGTAGCTGTCCAATTCGCCCTTGTTCCACTCAGTAAAGATTTCAGCCATGTCTTCTGCAGAAAGGCCTAGCAAGTGTTGCATCAAGTCATAGCTTTCTGCGATCAATTGCATATCCCCATACTCGATACCGTTGTGAACCATTTTCACATAGTGACCAGCCCCATCAGGACCGATGTAAGTCACACATGGTTTGCCATCTTCTGGTGCTTTAGCTGAGATTTCTTCAAGAACGTCAGCAACCAATTCGTAGGCTTCTTTTTGTCCACCTGGCATGATAGAAGGACCTTCAAGGGCACCTTTTTCACCACCAGAAACCCCAGTACCGATAAAGTTGATACCTGAGTTTGCCAATTCTTCATTACGACGGATAGTATCTTTGTAGAAAGTGTTTCCTCCGTCGATCAAGATGTCACCCTTATCAAGGTGTGGAAGAAGGGCTTGGATAGTAGCATCTGTACCAGGTCCAGCTTGAACCATCAGCATGATACGACGAGGTTTTTCGATTGAGTTTACAAAACTTTCAACATCATAGCTTGGTACAAAGTTCTTTTCAGGATGGCAAGCAATTACATCTTCAGTTTTTTCTTTACTACGATTGTAGATAGCAACTGTGTAACCACGAGATTCAATATTAAGGGCAAGGTTACGGCCCATTACGGCCATACCAACGACACCAAAGTTAGCTTTTGTCATTTGACACTCCTCTTGTTTAATTTGTTTTATTTTATCATTTTTACTTTTGAAAAGAAAGAATTTTGTAACGACTGCTTAGTAGTCCAAGTCATCCGCATGTCCAGAACCATTTCCAACAAAGTATCCTGTCTTACAGTTAAGGGTAAAGAGATAGGTTCCGTCTGGCTTGTAGAGGTTGTAATAACCATTTCCATTAACGATATTGACACGTTCGAGGATGTATTGATTTCCAGTGATATAACCACGTGAACGTGAAGTTGCTAGAATTTGTTCCAAAACGCCATCCGCGAAATCCCAAGCAGAGTTGTTACTATCATCAATAGCAGACTGATTATAAGAAACACGACTGGCACTTCTTTGAACAGCAACTCCCGCACTTGATACGCCCATATTGACTTCACTACGAGAACTTCTAGTCTCCGTTGAGGTCGTATTTGAACTACTTGGGCTTGTCTCACTAGCAGTATTTTCATTTGCTTGACTAGAGCTTGAGTTGCTAGTTTGACTTGAACTTGAGCTGGAAGCACTTGTTTGCTGGCTCTTACCTAGACTAATGGCCTTATCTAGCAATTTATCAAGCTCTGTATTTCCAGTTTTAATATCTGTAAATTTAGCATCAGATTTAGCTTTTGCATTGGTATCCAGAACACCATCCACAATAGCCGGTTTTTCAAATTGTGCATTGACATCTTGAATGGCCTTGATTTGCGTTGCTAGACTATCATACTTAGATTTGGCAAGGGTATGTTCACGACTACCTTCCAGCTTATCAAGCAAGGTCTTAAGTTGACTCAGTTTATCAAACTGACTATTTTTCAAAGCAGTTTTATTGCTATCTGTATAGAAGCCATCATATAAATTATTGAATTCTTCTACATCTGACTGCGTATTTGTAGTTGATTGAGAAGTCTGGATTTCCTTGGTCGAACGGGTCACTTGACGATAGACATAATAAGCACTGACACAGATAACCACTGATACGAGCGCCAAAGCGGTCAAAACAAAACCTTTTTTACTTTTCTTTTCTGGGTCCTCTTGATCCAGACGAGAAAGTTTTTTCTCCTCTTCCACTTCCCCAGTCATTTCTGCTGAATTTTCATCCTCTAGTACTATAGGATCCCAGTCTTTATCCTCATCGTCCAGAGGCAGTGGAGGTAAGATAGCTTCAGACGATAGAACTTCCTCTGAATAGGCTTCTGACTCCTCTACAGCTTCACGCACCTCTTGAATCAAGTCATCCAGACTCTGTGTTTCGATTAACTCCTCTTTTTTGTATTGGCGAGTCGCAAACTTATCTGCCTCAATTTCATCTTTATGTTGTTTCACATACTTGTCCAAGATAGAATCTCCAGGCAATACACCTGCTTCCACCTCTTCATTTTTTCGCATAGCTTCTCCAACTGTTAGCTCTTTGGCTTCATCAAAATCAAATTGCGCCTCTTGATGTTCTGCTTTATGACGATTCCGTCTTTTCTTACTCATGAGTTTTTCCTTCCTACTTTACTTCCTGACGTTTAACACGTTGACCAAAATATTGATACAAATCAACTTTTAAAGTTCCGTTGTACAACTTACGTTTCTTATCCGCCTGACTACCGTACTTGGTCTCAAAGGCTTCATCACTGGTTAAGATAAACTTGCTCCACGTTTTCAGCGGTGCAAATACTTGACCCATTTCAGCATAAAGCCTGGTAACTCCTGCATCATCTGACAAGCGTTCACCATAAGGTGGGTTAGAGATAATCACTCCATTGATTTTATCAGAACGCAAATCCTGCACGCGCATCTGCTTAAAGGTAATATCTCCTGCAACACCTGCTGCCTGAGCATTGGCCTTAGCAATTTCCACCATACGTGCATCGATATCACAGCCCATGATATCTAGCTCAAGCTCACGATCCACTTTCTTAGCTGCTTCAGTACGAACTTCTTGGATCAAGCGATCGCTAATCCAGTTCCATTCCTCAAAAGCAAAGGAGCGACGAAGACCAGGAGCCATCTTTCTAGCAATCATAACTGCCTCGATACAGAAAGTTCCTGAACCACAGGTCGGATCAATCAAGGGCTTGTCTGGATACCAGTTAGAGAGTTGTAAAATGGCTGCCGCCATGTTTTCCTTGATAGGAGCCCCACCTTTTTCGGTACGATAGCCACGTTTAAAGAGGCTAGTCCCTGTCGTATCAATCATGACAGTTACTACATCTTTGAGAATAGAAACCTCAATCTTAAACTCTGGGCCATTCTCCATCAGAGGAATACCTTCTGGGCGGGCGTAGTGTTTCTGCAATTTCTTAACAACGGCCTTCTTTGAAATAGCCTGAACACTGGGTTCATTGTGTAGTTTAGATTTCACACATTTGGCTTTTGAAATCGGAAATCGAGCTCCAAGTGGTAAATAATTTTCCCAATCTAGAGCGAAAACTCCCTGAAACAGCTCCTCAAATGTCTTAGCTGGGAAAGTTCCTACGATAATTTTGATACGGTCTGCTGCCCGAAGCCAAAGGTTGGTTTCGATAATAGCTCTCACGTCTCCTTGAAAACGAACACGGCCGTTTTCAACTTGACAATCGTAGCCCAACTCTCGCACTTCACGACCAACGACAGCCTCAAGACCCGCTGCAGCAGTAGCGATTAAATTAAATTCTTTTTTCATTTTCAGTCTTATAAGACCTTTCTATATGTCCACTTTAAAAAATGAGGTTGAGAAAGTTTTCTCAGCCCCAACCTATATGCAATTTTCTATAAGCCATGTTTTGTTCCAGAAGTGACTAGGACCACTTCCTTCGATAATCATCTGTCTACCACTAACAACTTACAGCTGATAGCAGTCAGAGTACTACGTTCGTTTCCGTGTACTCCATGCCCCGACCGAAATTTGGGTTGCTAGCTTGAGGGGTTTACCGCGTTCCACTCTCTCTGTTTCCAGAAAGACTCCGTCACTGTGGCACTTTCAAGCCTACTCTGGCCTATCCAAAGACTTAGCCATTTCAACTGCCGTAACGATTTCTCGTCCCTAGGCTTATGGTTTCGCCTAGCACAAACACTACAGGCATCACAGCCTGTGCTAGCATGGACTTTCCTCATGAAAAGAAATTCTCCTCACGCGATTATCCAAAAATTGCACTTTTCAAATAAGCTCTTATAAATCAGAGTTATCCAAAATTTGTTTACCAAATACTTCTTTCTCAAGACGATTTAGACGTTTTAAAATATCAAAATTCGTCATAGAAGTTGTTGCTGTCATTTCAAGTGGTTCTGCTTGAACCGGTGCAGATTCAGGTTTGCGAGACAATTCTTCCTTCAACTCTGTAATTTCTTGACGGAGAGACTTGACTAAGGCAGCATAAGTTTCGTAGTCCTTGATGACATCGTCCAAAAATTCATCAACTTCAACCTTACTATACCCACGGACTTCACGTCCAAACTCTTGCTCGAAAATATCTTTTGCTGAAAAAATAATACTTGCCATCTCTCTCTCCATTCTCGGTTTCTAATAGTATTATTATATAAAAAAAGACAAACAAAAATCAAGGTCAAAGCCTTACTTTTCAGAAAAATTTTCTACTAGCTCATTTAAGTCTTCAAAGGTTAGCCTTTTTATGCGATAACCTTCCTGATTTTTCATCAAATTGTCTATAAATTTTAATTTGGTCTCATTTTCTGGGTCATAGAAAAAATAAGCTAAATCAGTATTTCCCAGCAAAAATCGTTGGTAGTCTCGTAGTTGCCCCATATGTTCATATTTAGGATAGGCATATTTGACAAAATCAACCTGCTTAAATTGGCTAAGTTTAAGCTGATTCGCTTCATTCCAATTTTCCCCGTGTGTTTCAAAATCAAAAATGGTCGCTAGGCTAAAATCATATTCGTCTTTCATTTCATTTGCGACATCAAGCACCCAAGATTCAAATCCCAAGTTTCCTGTAAAGACCAGCCATTTAATCCCTTCTTCTGCTAAACTTTCTAAATCACGGCGAATGGCTTTCTTTATAACTTTTAACCTGATATCTTTTTCATTAAATAAACCCAAGTCAAAATTAGAATATCCCATAATTAAAGCTGTAGTCATTTTTACACCTTTCTTTCTATTTTTATGGTATAATAGAGTGATGTTATTGTACCAATAAGGAGAAATATGGTCAACTATCCTCATAAAATTTCATCAAAAAAAAGCCAAACATCCATTTCTCAACCAAAAAATTTCGCAAATCGAGGAATGACTTTTGAAAAGATGATTAACGCTACAAACGACTACTATCTGACGCATGGTATGGCAGTTATCCATAAAAAACCAACGCCTGTTCAAATCGTTCGAGTAGACTATCCTCAACGTAGTCGAGCCAAAATTGTAGAAGCCTATTTTAGACAAGCTTCCACAACAGATTACTCTGGCGTATATAGAGGACATTACATTGACTTTGAAGCCAAGGAAACACGACAAAAGAATGCTATTCCAATGAAAAACTTCCATCTTCACCAGATTCAACATATGGAACAAGTTCTAAAACAGCAGGGGATTTGCTTCGTACTACTTCATTTTTCTTCTCAACAAGAAACTTATTTGTTGCCGGCACTTGATTTGATTCGCTTTTATCATCAAGATAAGGGCCAAAAATCAATGCCACTTGGATATATCAAAGAATACGGATATTTAGTAAAGCAAGGAGCTTTCCCTCAAATTCCCTATCTAGATATTATCAAAGAACATTTACTAGGTGGTAAAACAAGATGAACAAACAAACTATTCTGCGATTCTTAAAGTATATTGGAATTACATTTCTTACCTTATTTATCGCATTATTTCTATTAGGTGGAGGTGCCTTCCTCTACTTTGTTAGCAAGGCTCCAGCCTTATCTGAAAGTAAATTAGTTGCGACAACCTCTAGCAAGATTTATGACAACAAAAACGAACTGATTGCTGACCTTGGATCTGAACGTCGCGTAAATGCTCAGGCAAATGAAATTCCTACTGACTTAGTCAAGGCAATTGTGTCTATCGAAGACCACCGTTTCTTTGATCATAGAGGTGTTGATACTATTCGTATCATGGGGGCAGCATTGAGAAATCTACAAGGAGGAGGTCTACAAGGTGCCTCAACCTTGACACAACAATTAATTAAATTGACTTATTTTTCTACTTCAACTGCTGATCAAACCTTGTCACGTAAAGCTCAAGAAGCTTGGCTAGCCGTTCAACTAGAGCAAAAAGCAACCAAGCAAGAAATCCTGACCTATTACATCAATAAAGTCTACATGTCCAACGGTAACTACGGAATGCAAACCGCAGCCCAAAATTACTATGGAAAAGACTTGAAGGACTTAAGCTTGCCACAGTTAGCACTCTTGGCTGGAATGCCTCAAGCTCCAAACCAATATGATCCTTATTCCCATCCAGAAGCTGCTCTAGAGCGTCGTAACTTGGTACTTTCAGAAATGAAAGGGCAAAAATACATTAGTGCAGAAGATTATGAAAAAGCTATTAATACTCCCGTCACTGACGGTCTCCAAAGTTTGAAGTCAGCCAATAGTTATCCAGCTTATATGGACAACTACCTCAAAGAAGTAATCGACCAAGTTGAACAAGAAACTGGTTACAACCTTCTTACTACAGGTATGGAAGTCTATACTAATGTCGACAAAGATGTTCAGCAGCGACTTTGGGATGTTTATAACACAGATGAGTATGTCGCTTATCCAGATGATGAACTTCAAGTAGCTTCTACTATCGTTGATGTAACAAATGGTAAAGTCATTGCTCAGTTAGGTGCCCGTCACCAATCAAGTAATGTATCTTTCGGAATCAACCAAGCCGTTGAAACCAACCGTGACTGGGGTTCTACTATGAAACCAATCACTGACTATGCTCCCGCTTTAGAATATGGAGTCTATGACTCTACTGCAACTATAGTACATGATGTTCCTTATAACTATCCAGGTACTGATACTCCCGTCTACAACTGGGATAAAGGCTACTTTGGAAATATTACAATCCAGTATGCACTTCAACAGTCACGTAATGTCACAGCTGTTGAAACCCTAAATAAGGTTGGTTTAGATAGAGCGAAAACCTTCCTAAATGGCTTAGGTATCGATTATCCAAGCATCCACTATGCAAACGCCATTTCAAGTAATACAACAGAATCTAACAAACAATACGGTGCAAGCAGTGAAAAAATGGCTGCAGCCTATGCTGCTTTTGCCAACGGTGGTATTTACCACAAGCCAATGTATATCAATAAGGTCGTCTTCAGTGACGGTAGTGAAAAAGAATTTTCAGATGCTGGTACACGAGCTATGAAAGAAACAACTGCTTACATGATGACCGAAATGATGAAAACTGTCTTGGCATACGGAACTGGTCGTGGAGCCTATCTCCCATGGTTAGCGCAAGCTGGTAAGACAGGTACTTCTAACTACACAGATGATGAAATTGAAAAACACATCAAAAACACTGGCTATGTAGCTCCAGATGAAATGTTTGTTGGTTATACTCGTAAGTATTCTATGGCTGTATGGACAGGTTATTCGAATCGTTTAACTCCTATCGTTGGAGATGGTTTCCTAGTTGCAGCTAAAGTTTATCGCTCAATGATAACGTATCTATCAGAAGATACTCATCCAGAAGACTGGACGATGCCAGACGGACTTTTCAGAAACGGGGAATTTGTATTCAAAAATGGAGCTCGCCCAATATGGACTGAACCCTCTACTCAACAATCCTCAACAGCTGAAAGTTCAACTACACAGGCAAGTACTACGGTAGGTCAACAACCCAATAATGCTCCAGCAACCGATCCTAATCAAGGACAAGCTGGTCAGACTGTTCAGCAAACACAACCAGTACAACCAACGCCACAAAATCCACCAGTTCAACAGCAACCACAACAGTAAGATAAAAGAAAATCCTGAGAATAAAGGCTCAGGATTTTTTCTTCAACAAAATAGGATCTGTCATATCTAAAAGCGGTGACCGGCACCAATTCATTTTCGATAAACCAAAAGAAGTTAGCGAACAACTAACTTCTTTTTATCTTATTTCACATGTTTTGCAAGTTCTTCTTGCGCTTTTTTATTGGATTCTGCTTTTTCTTTCATCCATTTTTCTTGAGCTTTTTGGTATTCATCTGCAGTGACTGCCTTGTCTTGAAGTTCCAAGTATTTATACAAGAGTGGCTCACTTGTACCTTTGTTTCCTGACAATGCAAACGGTATTGTAAATGGTACCATCTTAGACAAGATTGGACGCCCTGTACGAGATGTAGTTGGAATAATCAAAGCACTATCTGTCAACCAAGCTTGAGCTGCAGCGTATTTATCATATCGTTTAGCAACATCTGTAGCCTCATCACCAGCTTCAGTAACCAATTTCTCGTAGTCATATAGACCTACTTTTTTAGCAGCTACATTATCTTTCCCTGAGTCAAATCCTAAATATGTTTTAGTACTTTCTCCTACAGATGGTTTGATGATATCAAGGTAAGTTGATGGATCGGCAAAGTCAGGACCCCAACCGACATTATCTGATAAATCCCAGTCTTCTCCAGCAGCATTTTCAGCAAAATATGTAATATTGTTTACTTCATCTTTTTGTAGTTGTTGAATATCAATAATGACATTATCAGTTCCTAAAGTCGCTTCCAAGGATTGTTTCATAGATTGCACGCGCTGAACTTTTGTAGTTGCTGTTTGGTCAACAGGCATATCTAGGTGAATTGGGAATTGGACTCCTTCTGCTTGTAAGGCTGATTTAGCTTTAGCAAATTCAGCCTTGGCTTTCTCTGGATTGTAAAGGCCATCCTGAGAATCTGCAAGATTAACATCCTTCCATTCATCCCCATAAGTGACCAATTTCTCTTTGACCATATCGCCAAAGTTTTTACCATCTGCTTGAACAAATGTTGGTGGAACAAAGAGATTACGTAAGATTTTGCTTGCTCCAGTTTCTCCATTCAACTGAGAGGCATAGGCTGTACGGTCAAATCCGAAAGCAATAGCCTGACGGAAATCCTTGTTTAAGAGAGCCTTTTTCGTAGATGTTTTTTGTTCTTCGCTGGTCTTAGATGTGTATTTATAAGATTGGCGGTCAATATTTGTTCCCACTAGATACGTAACAGAGTCTTGTTGAGTATAGACAATATTGTCTTTCAGCTCTTTTTCAAGTTCAGCAAAACTTGCACTTGTTGGATAGAGACGAGCTGCTGTAAGGCTACCATCTTTAAAGTTTTCTGCTGGTTTGCTAGTATCTTGACCATCCCAGAATGACAATTTGATCTTGTCAATATGCACATTATCCTTATCCCAGTAGTTCGGATTTTTCGCAAATTCAACAGAGGATTTGGTCACAATGGATTTCAACAAATAAGGACCATTGTACAAGATACTACTTGGATCCGTAGCTTTGGCAAAATCATCCCCTTTTGAGTTCAAAAACTCTTCATTGACTGGCGCAAGAACACCCATGGTCGTTTTAGAATTCCAAAAGCTTTCAGGTTTGTTCAACGTGTATTGAACTGTTTGATCGTCAAGCGCTTTAATCCCGACTTGAGCAAAATCTGTGATTTCACCTTTTGCATAGGCATCCAGACCTTTGATTGAATCCTGTACCAAGTAAAGGGCTTCTGCTTTCTTATCTGTTGCATATTTAAGACCTGTCACAAAGTCCTGAGCCTTAACAGGAGCATATTCTTCCCCTTCAGATGTGTACCACTTGGCATCCTGACGAATCTTATAAGTATAAGTCAATCCATCCTTAGAAACTGACCAGTCCTCTGCCATTGAGGGAATAAGGTTCCCGTATTTATCATTTTCAAGCAATCCATCAATCACATTACTAGTAATGTCGGCAGTTGCTGCCTTACCAGTTGTCAAATAGTTGAGATTATCTGGATGTGTCTCGTATGTAAATGCAAAGGTCTGCTCACCTTTTTTAGTAGCTGAACCACCAGCACAGGCAGCTAAGACACCTGCTGCTAATAAAGTTACTCCCGCAAGAGCCAATACTTTCCTTGTTTTCATAGTATTCTCCTTTATTTTTTTATTCATTATAGCCCCTTTTTCAACTCCTGTCAATACAATTTTCTGAATTTTTGAAAATTATTTTTTAAACAATAGGTTTGCAAAAATATGAATAATATCAAAAATACCTCAACTACATTAGGTAGTCAAGGAATTATCAATCACATTTCTAAATAGCAACTGGTAACAGTTCTAGGTGTTTAATCTAACTCATTTCTTACACACTGTAAAGCTGCTCCAATTACTTGGTGCATATCGTAATAACGATAGTGTCCTAAACGACCACCAAAGATAACATTCCCTTGTTCATCTGCCAATTTTTTATATGATTTATACAAATGATTGTTACGATCATTATTTACTGGATAATAAGGCTCATCACCTTTTTCCCATGTTTTAGAATGTTCTTTAGTAATGATAGTCTTTTCTTGATTCCCAAACTCAAAATGTTTGTGTTCAATAATACGAGTATATGGGGTATCTGCATCTGTATAGTTCACAACTGCATTTCCTTGGTAATTCTCCATATCCAAGGTCTCATTTTCAAAACGAAGACTACGGTACTCTAGTTCACCTAATTTATAATCAAAGAATTCATCAATCATACCAGTAAAGACAATCTTAGGGAAGTCTTTCATATATTGTTCTTTGTTGGTAAAGAAATCAACATTTGTTTCTACATCAATGTTTTCATGATCCAACATTTTTTCAACTATTTGAGTGTATCCACCAATTGGAATCCCTTGATAGGTATCATTAAAATAGTTGTTATCATAGGTCAGGCGGACTGGTAAACGGCGAATGATAAAGGCTGGAAGTTCCGTAGTTGGTTTGCCCCACTGTTTCTCTGTATAATCTTTGATTAATTTTTCGTAGATATCTGTACCTACAAGAGATATAGCCTGTTCTTCCAGATTTTCTGGAGTTTTGCCATTTAAAACAGCACGTTGCTCATTAATCTTAGCCTGTGCTTGTGCTGGGGTTACAACTCCCCAAAGTTTATTGAAGGTATTCATATTGAAAGGAAGGTTATAAATCTCACCCTTATAGTTTGCAACTGGAGAGTTTGTGTAACGGTTAAACTCTGCAAACTGATTTACATAATCCCAAATCTCCTTATCAGAAGTATGGAAAATATGAGCACCATACTGGTGAACTTGAATTCCTTCCTCTTCACGAGTATAGATATTACCCGCGATATGATTACGTTTTTCAATGACTTTCACTTTTTTTCCTTTTAGGGCTGCTTCATGGGCAAATACTGCACCAAAAAGACCAGCACCAACGACAAGATAATCGTACATAACCCCCTCCTTTTATTTTTTAACAAACTGTTGTAGCAATTGTACAAGATGGATAACTTTAATCGATGTTACAATTGTATGTTTTACATCTCAAGTCCGTACTTCTTGTCCATAGGCTTCTGTCAAAAGGACCTTGCTTTCTTGCTTAGATTTTAAACCATCATCCACACCAAATACGATATGCGAATGAATATCAATCATTTTGTCTTATTTTCCTTCCATCACATCATTGATTGCAGCCTTGACTGACTCTAAACTGCTATCACTTATCTCCATCATGTAAAGGTTGCTATCAGGCATGGCATAGGATGGCAAATCCATACGCCCTGTTCCTTTAAGATCTTGTGAATTAATCTTATACGTTCCACCACTCTCAAGTTGGGCATTGGCCATGTTCATCATGGTTTCAAGTGGCATATTAGTTTGCACGGAATCTTGTAGACCCTTTATAATACTGTCATAATTTTTCAAAGCTTCTGTCGAAGTTAACTTTTGCAGAATTGCAACAATGACTTTTTGCTGGTTACGACCACGATCTCGGTCTCCATCTGCCAATGAATAACGCTCACGTACAAAGCTAAGAGCTTGCTCCGAGTCAAGATGAACATTCCCTACAGGATAGAACTTCCCATTTGTATGAGCAGTAAATTCTTGATCATTATGAACATCAACTCCACCGAGAAGATCTATCAATTTCAAGAAAGAAGTGAAATTCAAACGAGCGTAATAGTTCAAGTCAATACCGTAGAGATTTTCCAGTGTATGAATGGAAGCATCTACTCCATAAATCCCCGCATGGGTCAACTTATCTTTTTGGTTGTTACCACCATCTGCAATTGGAACATAGGAATCACGAGGAGTCGTTGTCAAAAGAATCTTTTTCGTTTCGCGATTCACTGTCATAATGATATTGACATCCGAACGAGAAACCGAACTGATTGGACCGTAAGTATCAATTCCACTGATATAAACATTGAAACTGTCACCCTTGACATCTTTTGGAGTTTCAACCGTCTTGGTTAATTCTTTGGTATAGATTTTCTTAATTTTTGAAGCATAGTCAGGATATTCTGATTCGATAATGTTTTCAAAGACACTGTTTAGAATGATTGCCTTTGTATCGCCAGCTAACAAGCTCTTATAGGCTGCAAGATAGGATCTGCTTTCTTCGACTGTCAATTCCTTATTTTGACTAGCCTTAAGATCATTCATCAACTGTTGGATATTATCCTTATCCGTCCCAGTCGGCCCCGTTACACTGGTTACCTGACTGATATTATCAATTGAACTATCTGCTAATACCGCAATACTCATCGAATAATGTGAGTAGTTCGATGTCGCATTCAGGCGACTGGTAAATCCAATGAACTGCCCTACAGCAAAGAGAGAAGTTCCATTGATTAACACACCAAGCAGTAATAAAATCAGCGTTAGATTTTTAGCTTTCTTGGACCGAATTAAAAAGAAGCACAAGATGGCTAAGGCTACAATTAAGACAGCAACCACTATATTGAGATATCGGAAGGCTAGCATATTGTACTTGAAAATCAAAAACAATAAAAAGACTGCTAGTAATGCATAGATAGCTAGCAACCCCCAACTAATCAATATTTTTGTTTTACCCTTACGAGCTCGCTTCGAAGATCTACTCACGATATACCTCTATTATCAATTTTTATTTCATTTTATTATATCATAAAAAAATACACTTGCGGGGTAAATCCGCTTAGGTAAGGCATTTTAATCTTCTTTCCGAAACATTCTTTTTGACTTGCAACCAATTACATCAATAAATTTACTATATAAACATCAAAACAAGGTCCCTTACGGAACCTCGCTCATCTATTTGACATGATTTTCTGCTTCTTTTTGAGCTTTTTCGATTGCTTTTTTACTTTCTTGCTCCCATTTAGTCTTAGCTTCTTCAAACTGTTTGATTGTCACAGTATCTTTTTGCAGTTTCATATACTTGTAGTTATTGCCATCACCCTTGATACCGACCATTGAGTACCCTCTTGTAAATGGCGTTACTTTGGTTACAGATGCTGTTCCACCACTTGACATGGCTGACATAATCAGAGAATTGTCAATCATCCAAGCCTGTGCTTCAGCATATTTTTCATAGCGTTTTGCTACATCTTTATTTTCACTATCTGCATCTTTGAGCATCTTGGTGTAAGTATCAAGCCCCAAGCTAGCAATCTTAGCTTTATCTTCTTGAGCATCTAGACCAAAAATTTTGAGGTAGAATCCATCCTCTGCATTGAAAGGATTGAGATAAGTTGATGGATCCTGATAGTCACCTACCCAACCATCAAAGCTCAAATCATAGTCTCGATCAGCTGGTGTTGGTGCTAAGAAGGCTACGTTATTAAAATCATCTGTTGAAAGTTGCTGAACATCAATGACAATGTTATCAGCACCTAAAACTGACTCAAGGGTCTGCTTAACTGAGTTCATGCCTGTCACAGCATTTTTACTTGTTTGATCAACAGCTACATCCAAGTGAATAGGGAAAGTCACACCTTGACTTGCCAATTCTTTTTTAGCTTCCGCAAATTTTGCTTGGGCTTTTTCTTTGTTAAAATAGGCATCCTGAGCATCTGCCAAGTTAATACCTGACCATTCTGTGCCATAGTTGACCAATTTAGAAGCGACTACTTCTCCAAAAGTCTTGTCTCCAACTTGGACAAATGTAGGAGGTACTAGGGTGTTACGAAGGGTCTTGCTAGCCGCTTCTTCCCCATTTGACTGAGCAGAATAGGCTGTGCGGTCCAAGGCAAAGTTCACCGCTTGGCGGAAGTTCTTGTTCAAAACAGCTGTCTCAGTTGACTTCTTCTGCTCATCTGTTGTTTTAGCAGTGTGATTGTAGGCCTTACGGTTGACGTTAAAATTGAAATACCAAGAAGTCTTGTCCTGCAAGCTATAGACGATATTATCCTTATATTTCTCCTTGGTCTTAGCAAAGTTAGAACTATTTGGATAAACACCTGCGATTGAATAAGCTCCACTTTCAAAGTTACGGATGGTCAATTCTTGGTCTGAACCATCAAAATAGGCCAATTTTACGTGTTCAATCGATACTTTGTCATGATCATAATAATGCGGATTTTTCACATACTCGATCGATGATTTTGATGTGAAATCTTTTAACAAATAAGGTCCGCTGTAGAGAATGCTATCTGGAGATAGGGTACCAAAATCTTTCCCTTTTGAGTTTAGAAACTCTTCATTCACTGGGAAAAGAATACTGTTGGTTGTTTTTGAGTTCCAGTAAGGTTCTGGGCGCGCCAAAGTATACTCAACAGTATGGTCATCAATGGCTTTCACTCCAACCTTAGAAAAGTCAGAATCCGCTCCTGTAATATAATCATTCAAGCCCTTGATTGAGTTTTGAATCAAGTCAATGGCCTGGGATTTATTATCCACTGCGTATTTGATACCTGTCACAAAATCTTGTGCCTTGACTGGGGCATACTCTTCACCGTCAGCCGTAAACCATTTGGCATCTTTTCTCAGTTTATAGGTATAAGTCAGACCGTCGCTTGAAACAGACCAGTCCTCTGCCAAAGATGGAACTAGGTTTCCGTGGTTGTCATTTTCAAGCAAACCATCAACTAGGTTAGTAATAATAGCTGTATTATCAGCGTAGTAGTCTAATAAGTAGTTAAATGTAGTTGGGTTTCCACTAAAGGTTGATGAGTAAGTTTTTGTATCTGAACCTGATTGTCCGCAAGCAGTTAACAGCAAGGCAGCTGCAACAGTCAGACCTGCACTAAGGATACGCTTTTTTGTAGTCATCTTCTTTCTCCTTTATGTTAGTTTTTATAACATAGGTTTATTTTACCAAAATAGTGGGAATTTGTAAAGTTAATTGAATTTCTAGAATGAAAGTTTATAAACTTTAGTCATAAAAAAACAAAGGATTTCTGTCTTTCATACAGTCCTCCCTTGTTTTTATGCGATTTATCATTTAAATATCAATGAATTAACTGATAACCTAACGAAAGCAAGAATCTCATTCACGTTATTTTATGTGCTTTTCTAAATCCTTTTGATACTGAGCATTCGATTCCAGTTTTTCCTTTTGCCACTTTTTGAAGGCCGCATCATACTCTTTAGTTGTCACAATATCATTTTGAAGTTCCATTCCTTTAAAAATAAATGGATCCCCCTTAATACCGACCTGTGAATAAGCTTTGGTAAATGGAACAGTACGACTAACCATAGGAGAGCCCCCTGAAGAAGCAACTGGAATAAGAAGTGAACTATCAGTAACCCAAGCCTGTGCTTTAGCATACTTTTCGTATCGTTTATCAAGATTACTTGTCTCAGAAGCCGCATCATCCAAGAGCTTCTTGTATTCATCCAAGCCAACTTTTGCCACAACTTCAGGATCCTTGCCCTTTGTTATACCTAGATGTTTCAAGGCAGAACCCTTCTTAGCATCTAAAATATTGAGATAGGTTGCTGGATCTTGGTAATCTGGTCCCCAACCTGTTCCGTTCAAATCATAATCTTTTTGGGTTGGAACTTTAGCTTGAGAAGTAATACTTTCCTTCTCATTATCTGTCATTTGAAGAACATCTATAATCACATTCTCCGTTCCAAGCGTTTCTTCAATTGATTGTTTTAGCGAATTGGTTTGTTGCACCGCAACTACATCTGTCTGTTCTACTGGCACATCTAGATGAATCGGGAAACTCACTCCCTTAGCTTGCAATTCTGACTTCGCTTTTTCAAATGCAGACTTGGCCTTTGTTGGATTGTAAATTGTATCCTTACCATCTGTGAGAGTCACATCTTTCCACTGTTCTCCATATTTCAGTAGTTCATCCTGAGCCAACTGTCCGAAGGTCTTCCCAGCTACTTGAACGTAATTATCTGGCACTAGACTATTACGAATAATCTTATCCGCACCCTCTTCACCGTTTAATTGAGCTGTATAGGCGTGGCGATTGAAGGCAAAATTAATTGCTTGACGGAAATTTTTATTCAGCATGGCTTCTTTTGTAGAAAGCTTTTGTCCTTCATCTGTCTTGGCTGTTTTATTATATGATTGACGATTTACGTTAAAAGTAAAGTAATAACTAGTTGCTTCCTGAGGGCTATAAATAATCTGATCTCCATATTTCTCTTTGGTAGAAGCAAAACTTGAACTATTTGGGAAAAGTCTCGCTGTATTATATGCTCCTGTAGCGAAACTACGGATAAGGGATTCTTGATCTGATCCGTCATAGAATGTTAATTTTACATTATCAATCTTGACATTTTCCTTATCCCAATAGTTAGGATTTTTTTCATATTCAATCACAGATTTAGAAATCAAAGATTTCAAAAAATATGGACCATTGTAAAGAATACTTGATGGGGTTGGCGCTCCGTAATCCTTGCCTGTTGCATTCAAAAATTCTTCATTTACAGGGAGCATGGTTGCTGTTGTTACTTTAGAGTTCCAAAAACTTTCTGGTTTATTAAGGGTATATTCTACCGTATAATCATCAAGAGCTTTAACACCTACAGTTGAAAAATCATTGGTCTCACCACTAACATAAGCCTCCAAACCTTTGATTGATTTTTCAATCAAAGAAAGACCATCTGACTTAGCATCTGCTGCATGCTTCAGACCTGTAACAAAATCCTGCGCCTTAACTTCTGCATACTCCTCTCCTTCAGAAGTATACCACTTCACCCCCTTACGAAGTTTGTAAGTGTAAGTCAAACCATCGGTTGAAACAGTCCAATCCTCTGCTAAAGACGGAACAAGATTCCCATATTTATCATTCTCTAAAAGACCATCAACAACATTACCAATCACGTCAGAAGTAGAACTTTTACTCGTAACGCTATAATCCAAGGAAGACGGATCCACTGCATAAACATAAGAAAAGCTCCTCGGGGCATCTGCTTTCTTATCACTTTTACCACAAGCTGCCAAAAGAAGGGCCGCACTCAAGGTCACTCCCGCTCCTAAGAGCCACTTTTTCGATTGCATAAATAATCTCCTTCAAAATAGTATTTTCACTATTATACCCTATTTTATTATAAAAGCAAGAGCTTTTGACAGATTTTTTAGAAAATTCTAAAAAATCTATTTAAAAGAATTCTCTAAAAAACTTTTAGCAAAACCTCAAACTCTATAAGCTTGAGGTTCTCACTTTTTAGTCAGTCATTTCCACACAGAAAGCATCCCATGGAGCTAAGATTTGTTTTTCAAAGACTTCCTGAGCCACGGTGTTTTCAATCAAGACCGATTTGACGTTTCCTTCTACGGTCAAGTCTTGCTCTTCATTGGACAAGTTAGCCACAACTAGAAAACGACGGTCCCCATCTTTACGGATATAGGCAAAGACCTTGTCAGTTGTTTCCAAGAGTTCAAAGTTAGCTCGAATCAGCCAGCTATTCTCCTTACGAATTTGGACCAACTTCTGATAAGTATAAAAAATAGAATCTGGATTTGCCAGCGCTTCTTGAACGTTGATTGCTTGATAGTTTGGATTCACTGCCAACCAAGGTTGACCTGTTGAGAAACCAGCATTTTTGCTCTCATCCCATTGCATAGGGGTACGGGCATTGTCACGTCCAATGACACGGATACTGTCCATGATTTCTTCCATCAGAACGCCTTTTTCAAGAGCCTCACGCGCATAGTTGAGGGATTCAATATCTTCTACTTGGTCCAGTGTTTCAAACGGATAGTTGGTCATCCCAATTTCCTCACCTTGGTAGATATAAGGAGTCCCTCTCATGAGATGAATCAAGATAGCAAAGGCTTTGGCAGATTTTTCACGGTATTCTTGGTCATTTCCCCAGATAGAGACGATACGAGGGAGGTCATGATTGTTCCAGAAGAGGGAATTCCAACCGTCCTCAACTCCTAATTCTGTCTGCCATTTGTTGAAAATCTCTTTTAACTTAGCGATATTCAGCTCTTTTTGATAGTGCCATTTAGGCTGACCTTCCTGATACTGAAGACCGATATGTTCAAACTGGAAGACCATAGACAATTCTTGTCCCTTTGGATCCGAGTAGAGCTTAGCAATCTCTGGCGTTGCTCCCCAGGTCTCTCCCACTGTCAAGAGATTCTTATCTCCAAAGGTCGCCTTATTCATTTCCTTGAGATAGGGATGGAGCATGGGACCATTATTCACTACCTTCTCGTCAGGAATTTTCCCAATCATGTCAATAACATCCATACGGAAACCACCAATCCCTTTATCAATCCAGAAGTTCATCATCTCATAAATTTTCTGACGAAGTTTTTCATTTTCCCAGTTGAGATCAGGCTGTTTCTTGCTGAAAAAGTGGAGATAGTATTGACCTGACTTTTCATCATATTCCCAAGCAGACCCGCTAAAGATAGACTCCAAATCATTGGGTTCATTCCGCCAAATATAGTAATCTCGCTCAGGGTTATCAGGATTTTCACAGGCCTCGACAAACCAAGCATGCTCATCTGAGGTATGATTGACCACTAAGTCCATGATGATACGAATATCACGTTTCTTAGCTTCCGCGATCAGTTGGTCCATATCCTCCATGGTCCCAAAAATAGCCGCAATCGCTTGATAATCAGCAATATCATAACCATTATCATCCATAGGGCTGTCATAAACTGGAGAAAGCCAAATCGCTGTAATCCCTAACTTTGCTAGATAGTCTAACTTACTGGTAATTCCTGGCAAATCGCCAATTCCATCTCCATTACTATCCATAAAACTCTTTGGATAGACTTGATAGACTACGGCATTGTGCCACCATTTTTCTTGCATTTTCTTACCTCATTATTTTAATAATCTACAGTCTATGATAGCGCTTTTCAGATTTTTATGCAAGCGTTTGCCTAATCTTTTTGATTCCTTTTTTAACTCCATAGTTTCCTAACTTCCAATTTTTTATTATAATAGAGGTCAGAGGTAAAAAAATGAAAAAACAAGCTTTTAGTTCTGAACAATATTTGAATCTACAACGCGACCATATTTTGGAGCGCATTAATCAATTTGACGGCAAGCTCTACTTGGAGTTTGGTGGCAAAATGTTAGAAGATTTCCACGCTGCTCGCGTCCTTCCTGGTTATGAGCCTGACAACAAAATCAAGCTCTTGCAAGAATTGAAAGAGCAGGTTGAGGTCGTGATTGCTATTAATGCTAGCAACATCGAACATTCCAAGGCACGTGGTGACTTGGGCATTTCTTATGACCAAGAAGTTCTTCGTTTGATTGATAAATTCAATGAACTGGGAATTTTTGTTGCCTCCGTTGTCATCACACAGTACGCTGGTCAACCAGCTGCAGATGCCTTCCGCAACCAACTCGAGAAAAACGGAATTGATTCTTATCTTCACTATCCAATCAAAGGATATCCGACAGATATGGATCACATCATTTCTCCAGAAGGTATGGGGAAAAACGACTACATCAAAACCAGTCGCAACTTGATCGTCGTAACTGCTCCTGGACCTGGTTCTGGAAAATTGGCAACCTGTATGTCAAATATGTACCACGACCAAATCAATGGTATCAAGTCTGGCTACGCTAAATTTGAAACCTTCCCAGTTTGGAATCTTCCCCTTCATCATCCAGTCAACTTGGCCTACGAGGCTGCCACAGCTGACCTTGATGATGTCAACATGATTGATCCCTTCCATCTCCAAACTTACGGAGAAACCACTGTCAACTACAACCGTGATATCGAAATCTTCCCAGTGCTCAAGCGCATGTTGGAACGTATCCTAGGAGAGTCTCCATACGCTTCACCGACAGATATGGGGGTCAACATGGTTGGTTTCGCTATTACAGATGATGAGGCTGCTGTCGAAGCTTCTAAACAAGAAATCATCCGCCGTTACTATCAAACTGTTCTTGATTTTAAAGCCGAAAAAGTTGACGAAGCTGCTGTCAAGAAAATCGAGTTGCTTATGAATGACCTCGGTATCACACCAGCAGACCGTAAGGTTGCTGTTGTTGCACGCCAAAAAGCAGAAGAAACTGGCGGACCAGCCCTAGCCCTTGAATTGCCAACTGGGGAAATTGTCACTGGTAAGAACTCAGAACTCTTTGGCCCTACAGCCGCTGCCTTGATCAACGCTATCAAGAAATCAGCTAACATTGCCAAGGAAGTAAAACTAATCGAGCCTGAAGTTGTTAAGCCAATCCAAGGTCTTAAAATCGATCATCTCGGTAGCCGTAATCCACGCCTACATTCAAATGAAATTTTGATTGCACTTGCTATCACAGCTACAGAAAATCCTGATGCTGCTCGTGCTATGGAAGAACTTGGCAACCTCAAAGGAAGCGAAGCCCACTCAACCATCATCTTGACAGATGAAGACAAGAATGTCCTTCGTAAATTGGGTATCAATGTAACCTTTGACCCATACTACCAATACGACCGCTTGTATCGTAAATAAAGATTTCAACCTCTCCACCATCGGAGAGGTTTTCTCTCTGTCTCAGGAGCCAGCTTTATGTTATAATGAAAGAAGAAAACTGAAAGGATTTACCATGTCAAAAGAAGTTATTGTTGAAAGTTTTGAACTTGACCACACCATTGTTAAAGCACCTTATGTTCGCTTGATCGGGGAAGAAACAGGGCCAAAGGGAGACATCATCTCTAATTATGATATTCGCTTGGTGCAACCAAATGAAGACTCTATCCCTACTGCTGGCCTTCACACTATCGAGCACCTCTTGGCAAAACTCATCCGTACCCGCATTGACGGCATGATTGACTGTTCACCATTTGGGTGCCGTACAGGCTTCCACATGATTATGTGGGGACGTCACACTAGTGCCGAAATCGCGGCCGTTATCAAGGATTCACTCAAGGAAATCGCTGAGACTACTACTTGGGAAGATGTTCCTGGAACAACCATCGAATCTTGTGGTAACTACAAGGACCATAGCCTCTTTTCTGCTAAAGAATGGGCAAAACTCATCTTGGAACAAGGGATTTCAGATGATGCCTTTGAACGCCATGTCATCTAAACACAAAAAAGGAACCAGTTTTTCAGCTGGCTCCTTCTTTTTTATGCTCAAAATTCTGTCTTAGACTTTTTCACGAATAACCAAACCACCATCTTCCATATCTGCTTCTAGGTGTTTGGCATCTAGGTGATCCAAATGGAAGTCTGTGACTTTGTCACGGATTTGTTGTTCAACCACACGACGGAGTGGACGAACACCCATGACTTCATCGTAGCCTTCCTCAGTCATGTATTCTTTAGCAGCTTCGCTCACTGCCAAGTCAATGTCTTTCTTAGCCAAGGTTTGGTTGACTTCGACCAACATCAAGTCCACAATCTTAGAAAGGTCTTCCTTCGTCAAGTGTGAGAACTCAATAACTGCATTAAAGCGGTTGAGGAATTCTGGACGGAAAAATGGTTTCAAGCGGTCCATCAATTCTGGTTTGTCCGCATCTTCTGTTAAGTTGGCTTCATAGCCAAATCCAGCATTTGATGTTGCGATAATGACAGTGTTCTTGAAGTTTACTGTATTTCCTTGACCATCTGTCAAACGACCATCATCCAAGACTTGGAGGAGAAGGGTAATGACTTGAGGATCAGCCTTTTCAATCTCATCCAAAAGAATGATAGAGTAAGGATTACGACGAACACGTTCTGTCAAGGTATTGCTATTGTCATCATAACCCACATAACCTGCTGTTGTACCAATCAACTTAGAAACGGCTGTGCGGTCACTGTATTCAGACATATCCAAACGGATGATTGCGTCCTTGGTTCCAAACATATCAAGCGCCAATTGCTTAGCAAGTTCTGTCTTACCAACCCCAGTTGGTCCTACAAAAAGGAAGCTGCCGATTGGGCGATTGCCTTCATCAAAACCAGCACGGTTACGACGGATAGCACGAGCTACCGCTTCTACCGCCTTGTCTTGACCGATTACCTTATCTTGCAGACGATGAGCCATATCTTTCAAACGTTCGATGTCTGATGCTCCCATTTGAGATACTGGAATACCCGTCATTCGTTCTACAGATTCAGCCACATCGTTGACACTTGCAGTCACTTTCATATCTTCTGTGTGGTTTTCGATTTTCTTTTCCAATTCTGCAATACGTGTTTTATAGTTTAGAGCTGCTTCAAAATCTTCCGCCTCAACTGCTTTTTCTTGCTTGTCTTTTTCTGCCTCAATTTCACGTTCGACAGCATGTACATCCGTTACAGGATGCTGAGCTGCCAAGTGAGCCGCCGTTACGTCCACAAGGTCAATAGCCTTATCTGGCAAGCTACGTTGAGGAATATACTGAACAGAATAATCCACTGCTGCTTTCAAGACTTCATCTGGCAAGATGACATTGTGGTGTTGTTGATAAAGGTCACGAATTCCTTGGAGGATCTTAAAGGTATCTTCTGCTGAAGGAGCATTTACCTTGACTTCGTTGAAACGACGAGCAAGAGCTGCATTCTTCAAGATAGTATTACGGTATTCGTCTTGAGTCGTTGCCCCAATCACGGTCAATTCTCCACGAGATAGGGCTGGCTTGAGAATATCCGCAAGGCCTTTAGATCCACTATCTCCACCAGTGCTACCAGCGCCGAGAATTTGGTGAATTTCATCAAAGAAGAGGATAATATTCCCTACTTCTTTCACTTCATTGACTAAATTTTGAACGTTTTCTTCAAAGCTACCACGGTATTGAGTACCAGCTTCAAGACCTGAGATATCAATGGAAATGATTTCTTTATTCTTAATGGCAGCTGGGACATCTCCGTTCACAATGGCTTGCGCTAGTCCTTCAACGACTGCTGTCTTACCAACACCTGCATCTCCAACCAGAACAGGATTGTTCTTGGTACGGCGTGAAAGGATTTCAGATGTTTCTTGAATTTCCTTGTTTCGTCCGATAACAGGATCCAGCTTGCCCTCACGCGCTTCTGCAGTCAAGTTTCGACCTAGTTTAGCAAGGACACCATCTTGTTTCATACCTGACGTATGATGTGGCATTTGTCCATCAGTTTCTGCATTTCCTGGTAATTGACCAGTTGCACGATAGTGAGCAAATTCCTCAGGTGTGACTTCACGTCCATTAATCAAGTAACGGCGATTTTCAGAACTGTATCCTCGCATACCACCCATCAATTGGTTAAATAAATCATCCATATTGTTAAAATTATTAAAGTTGTTATTCATATTCTTTACCTCTTTTTGTTATTTATTATTACTGATATTGACTATCTTTGACCTTTGTTTTAAAAAATTTAGACTAGCTAGATTGCTACTCTACGTACTATTTCTGGTTTTTCTTTTTCAAGCAGGAGTAGACTATCTTTACTTCTGAAGATTTGTAGATTAAACATAGACCCCACCTCTTTCTATTTTACTTTAAATAAGTGTTCTAGTAAGGTTTTCATTTACCTTACGTTCATAATATACTACATTAGTCAGAAAAGGTCAAGGGTTTTGACTTTAATTGACCAATATTTTTTAAACAGCAAAAACACCCTGAAATATCAGGGTGCCATTCTTACATCAAATATAAAATTGCTAGGGTCAGGAGACTTGCTAGAAGCCCCACTCCCCAAAAGAAGAAGTCAACCTTCCACTCGCTCCAAGGATTTCCTTTACCAGACAATCCTCCAAGCTCAAAATGGTGATGCACAGGCGTCATACGGAAAATACGTTTACCACCAGTCATTTTGAAATAGCCGACTTGCATCATGACCGAAGTTGTTTCAAAGACATAAACAATTCCGATAATCAATAGAGTCCATTCTTGGTGGAGAGCCATAGAGATAGCTGCCAGCATTCCACCGAGCGCCAAACTTCCCACATCTCCCATAAAGACCTTAGCAGGCTTATGGTTAAAGACAAAGAAACCAAGCAAACCACCAATCATGGCAAGAATCACTAGAAGAATATCCATCTGACCTTGCACATAGGCAATAACTCCATAGGCAGACAAGCTAATCACAACTGAAATACTAGCTAGACCGTCAATACCATCTGTCAAGTTGACTGCGTTTGAAAAACCGACTAGCCAGAAAAGAGCGAAGACAATATAGAAAATCCCTAGATGCACTTGGTAACCAAAGACAGAGAGCATATCGCCCCCACGCTCATAAAAAAGGTAGAAAATGACGCCACCTAGCATCTGAAGAGCCAATTTCTGTTTGGGATTAAGGCCCTCATTGATTTTACGAAAGACCTTGAGGAAGTCATCTAAAAAACCAACCAAGCCATACAAGACCAAAATAAATAAAATCATACCAACATTGTTGCTGAGTTGGTTACTAAATAAGGCAAGAAAGAAGGCAACCAAAACAGAAGCAATTAAGAAAACCAAACCTCCCATTGTAGGAGTTCCAGCTTTTGCCTGGTGCTGTTTGACATCCTCATGCATTTGCTGGCCTGTAATTTGCGCCTTTCTATAAAATTGGATAAAGGCCGGAATTCCTACTAAAGTTAGTAAAAATGTCACAATTCCAGCACTAATAGAAATAAACATATTAGTCTCCTAAAGTTAATTTAATTTTTTTAATGTTTTTGATAGCTGTATTAGTCCGAACATCTTGCTTCTGAACGACGGAACCTGAACCTTCAAATTCCAGTTCAATATCCAACCATTTAGCAAAGGTCTCGGCAATCTCTTTTTTCCAGCCATACATGTCTGGAATTTCTTCTACCTTATCCGATAAAAGGAGAACTTGTTGGTTTGGTGCAAGATTGGTCCCCTCTTCTACAGAAGTCTCTTTAATCTTTGTTCCAGTACCTACAACGATTGGTTGCACAATATTTCGGCGTAAGGCTTCCGCCAACTCACCAGGTGAAATATCCTTGATGCTAGGCATTGCATAAGAAGACTCTGTCGTAACTTTATCTAAATTCTTGGCTGGAGATTGAAGATTGAGAGATTCTTTCATAGCTGAAGCCCGCTCCAAGATTGGGTTGGCAAATTCTCCCAACTGGATACCTGAATAATGTTCAGGTTGTTGAACCGTTACATACAAGATAAAATCAGGATTTTCAGCAGGGTTCATAGCCACAACCGAGAAAATGTAATTGGTCGAACCAACTAAGTAGCCTCCATTTTTCTCGTCAGCGATTTGGGCTGTACCAGACTTGAGGGCTACATTTTGACCTGGAACATTGACAGTTGCTTTTCCTGTACTATGATTATACATAGTTCCATATCTAGGATCCGTTCCTACCAAGACCATGTGAGTCCGAGTTTGGCCAGCTGCATCTTTCGAAACTGGATTCCCTACAATTTCTTTTTGAGATCTACGAACGGTTTGATCATTTGGATCATACAAGGCCGTAATAAATTTAGGCTCTAGCATGACGCCATCATTGGCAATGGCTGTAAAAGCACGTAGCATCTGGGTCTGCGTTACAGAAATCCCCTGACCAAATGCACTCATGGCAATATTGACAATATTGTCAGCTGGAAGTTGGCCTGCATATTCATCTGTCAAACCAAAACGAGTTGGAACCCCAAATTTAAAGCGGTTTAGATAATCCAACCAAGTAGCATCACCCATTTTTTGTTCAAGTAGACTCATTCCAACATTACTGGAGTGAGCGAAACCTTGTGAGAAAGTCATCATCCCACCAGTAGTCAAACCATCATTAACATCCCAATCTCGAATCGTCGCATCCGCTATTTTTAATTCACTGCTATTGAAGTATTCTCCACTTGGGAAGGTATTATTATCAATAGAAGAAGCTAACGTCATCACCTTCATGGCTGATCCTGGTTCATAGTTACTTTGATAAAGAATGTCACGCCAAACAAAGTCCTCAGTGATTCCTTCTTTAGTATCTGCATTAAAGGTAGGTCGTTGGGTGGTAGCGAGAATTTCACCGGTCTTTGCACTGACCAAGGTCGCGGTCATATACTTACCTTTTACTTTTTCTAGAAAGGCATCCATCTGAGTTTCCATGAAAGATTGTAGCGGACTAGACAATGTTGTATAAACATCCTTGCCATCTACAGTCTGCTGCGCTACCTGTTCTGTACCGGGTACGATATTTCCTACACGGTCTTTTTCATAGGTAATAATACCGTCTGTCCCAGCAAGAATGGTATTTAAAGAACTCTCCAAACCAGAAGTCCCTAATAAACTCTTGCTGCCATCTTCATTTTCATGAAGTTGGGCTAAGCCAATAAAACTAGAAGCAAATTGGCCATTTGGATAGCTTCTGTTAGGGCTCGTTGTAAAGTCAATCCCTTCCACACTAGCATCTTTTAAATCTTTTTTAATCGCCATCATATTGGCATAGGTAATCCCATTTCCTTTTGCACCAAAGGAAACCTGGGTCAGATTTGGTTGAGCCAGTTGCTCTTTCACATAAGCTTCATCCATGTCTAAATACTTATGGAAGACTTCAGCTACCTTATTAAACTGCGAATCCTCTACATAAAGAATTTTTCCAGTTGCTGACTTGTATTTTTTATCAATAACAGCATAGACGTTATAGGAAGTCGCATCTTCAGCAATAGGCACTCCATTTCGGTCATAGATAGTCCCACGTTTGGCAGGAACTGTTCGGGTTGTTTGGTGAACCTTTTTAGCCTCTTTTACCAAGTCAGTACCAAATATATTACCTTTTGCGATAATATAAGCAAAATTGGCCAAAAAGAGGCCGAAAAGGGCAACAGCTAAAAAGCTGAGGTACTTGCCAACTATCCTACGGTTTTCTGCTGGAGATTTACGATTTTTTACCGCAAATCGGGTTATTTTTTCTGTCCATTTCATATCTTACTCCGCTGTTCGGATGTTTTCATTATTCAATTTCAAATCTTTTTTATCTGCAATTTCTTTCAAGCGCTCTGAACGAATCAATTCATTCACTTCCTGCTTGGCATCGTCCAGCTCTGTCTTCTTCTCCTCTATCTGCGCATTGATTTTTGTCAAATCACTTTGCACTTGCAAGAGTCGTGTCTGCATAAAGATAATGCTCACTGCTAAAACGAGAGCCGTAAAAGCGATGGAAAGATAAAAAGCCTTCTCCACACGTGAGAATTTTTTTATACGATTCTGCAAGAATTGACTGGTTGTTTCTTTCTTATCTACCATTTTTCCCTCTTACTTGTGAATTTTTCTGGCCACGCGCAACTTGGCTGAATGCGAACGGTTATTGGCTTCTAACTCCTCTGCACTTGGCAAGATTGGCTTACGGGATACCAATTCCATCTTGGGCTTGAGATCATCTGGGATGAAAGGTAAACCTTTGGGAACTTCAACCGTTGAAGCCTCCTTGAACAATTGCTTGGTCAAGCGGTCTTCTAGTGAATGGAAGGTAATCACTGAGATTCTACCATCTAGAGCCAACATCTCCATAGCCTGCTGGATGGACTCATCTGCTGCTCCCAGTTCATCATTGACTTCAATTCGAATAGCCTGGAAAATCTGCTTGGCAGGATGCCCCTTCTTCTTGAGCTCCTTGGCAGGTTTGGCAGACTTGATAATTTCTGCTAACTCAGTCGTTGTCTCGATTGGCTTGACTTCACGTGCTTGTTCGATCTTACGCGCAATCTGTTTAGAGAATTTGTCCTCGCCATACTTGAAGAAAATTCGAACCAAGTCATGATAGTCATAGTGGTTCACCACTTCATAGGCTGTCAGACTAGCTTCCTGATTCATGCGCATGTCCAGTGGCGCATCCTTTTTATAAGAAAAACCACGCTCACGCTGGTCCAGCTGAGGACTAGACACTCCCAAGTCATAACAAATTCCATCAATTTCCTGAACACCAGCTTCGCGCAAACGTGCCTGTAAATGACGGAAGTTATCCTTGATAAAAGTCACCATCCCCTTCTCAATGTAGGAAGCCAAGCGTTTTTGCGCATTGTTAATGGCATTCTGGTCTTGGTCAAAGGCATAGAGATGGCCTTTTTCACTTAATTTACTTAATAAATATTCGCTATGGCCTGCTCCACCCAAAGTCGCATCAACATAGATACCGTCAGGCTTTACGTCGAGCATATCAATCGTTTCGTGGAGTAAGACCGTTACATGATGAAATTCTTTTGTCATATCTTATCTATTTTACCACAAATCTGACTAGCTTGCACTAGTCAGACAAATAGGTCAAAAACAAGTAAGATTTCTTTAAGAAATATGTCAAATATGCTTGACATTCGCGCCATAGAAGAATATAATATAGTCAAATATATACGACACAAATCAGAAAGGAGAACAGATGAATCGTGTGAAAGAATTTCGCAAAGAACTGGGCATTTCCCAGCTCGAACTCGCCAAGGATATCGGTGTCTCGAGACAAACTATCAACATGATTGAGAACGACAAGTACAACCCAACTCTGGAACTCTGTCTCAATCTCGCCCGTAGCCTCCAAACTGACCTCAACAATCTCTTTTGGGAGGATGATTTTTAAAAAAGGAGCCAACACATGAAAAAAGAAACCTTCACTGAAAAACTGATCAAGCGCACATACGGTATTTCTGATCCACTTGACGAATACAAACGACGCGAGGCAGACCGTATAGGTAACCAAGTCTTTATCTTCCTCTTTTATCTGATGATTTTCGGCAATCTTATTCCGCTCATTCTGGCCTATAAATATCCTCAACTAGTAGCTCTAGTCTATCCTCCTCTGATTTTAGTGATTGCCCTCATCGTTGCTGGATATCTCACATACCAAATGCAAAAAACTGGGATTACAACTATTGAACCAGATATGCTGAGTGAGAAAGAAAGTAAGCAACTATACTACCCAGGTCTTAAAGCAGGTTTGTTCTTTGGTCTATGGATGTTTTTTATAACTCCTCTTCTCAGTATACTCATAGGTGAAGGTCAGGACTATTTTCATTCTCTCCTCACTATAAGAAATGGTGTATCAAGCATTCTCGGTTCTATCTTCTTCGGAGCGAGTATACAGTTCCTCATCTCCCGTCGCATTGAAAAAGCTAAGAAAGATCAAGATGAGGATTAGGAGGTGCCCTATGAAATCACTAGTAACTTTACTTACCTATCATCTTTTGTTCAGTTCTCTGCTCATCTTCATCATCGTTTCAGGGAACTTGCCAATCTACGATATAGTCTTCCTTCCAGTCTTTGTTCCAGCACTCAACAAAGGATTGACTTATCTAAAGATTGACTCCCAAAAAACGCGCATACTCAACTTAGCACTATTCTTTATGATTCTATCCTTACCACAACTGACGCTCATTTCAATCAATTGGAAATATTATATACTGCTAACTATCGCTATCCTTTCTTCTATTACTTATCTTTATTATCTCTATCAATTCGTAAAAGAAACAAAATAACATCGTTCATTTAGGAGAAATCACCCATGAAAAAAGAAGACTTAACAACTCGCCTACTTCGAAATTTCTTTCATATCCAAGGGCCTTTTGATGAATGCCGTCAAGAGGTTATCTACAAGGCTTGCGCCCGTTCCATGATCCAAATCTTTTACTCTTCCTTCATTCTCTTCCTATTCTATATTTTGTTCGGAAGCTTTATAGAAATTGTTCGAAATGTTATGCCCTACATCTATTTTGGACTCATTTTGTTCATGAGTATAAAAGCTCAAAAAGCCGTCCAAGAGCTTCATCTTGAAAAGGATGACAAATCAGAAATCATCCTCAAAACCTACAGCAAAGCCCAAATCAAATTCCGAAGCTGGATTGTGTTTATCGTTATTCAGATCGGCCTCTTTACCTTACTCATCTTTCATAAAGTCTTCGTTCAGCAGATGTCCCTTTCAGATTTTGTGAAGTTGCTCATGCAATTCGATAAAAGTGTTCCTTTCCTGATGTATAGCCTGATTATCGGAAGCATTTTTGGAACCCTGACCTACGGATTTCTATCACTACAGGAGGAGAAAACTCCTAAAAATACCAAACAGAAGGAGAAAAGCAAGCAATGACTTCACTATACGATTTTTCAGTCTTGAACCAAGACAATCAAGAAACTCCACTAGAGACCTATCGTGGTAAGGTTCTCTTGGTTGTCAACACTGCTACTGGATGTGGTTTAACGCCCCAGTACCAAGGACTTCAAGAACTCTATGATCGCTATCAAGAACAAGGTTTTGAGATTTTAGACTTCCCTTGCAATCAGTTTATGGGACAAGCACCAGGCAGAGCAGAGGAAATCAACACCTTCTGTAGCCTACATTATCAGACCACCTTCCCACGTTTTGCCAAGATAAAGGTCAACGGTAAGGAAGCAGATCCTCTCTATGTTTGGTTGAAAGAACAAAAATCTGGCCCACTGGGAAAACGAGTCGAATGGAATTTCGCTAAGTTTCTTATCGGTCGTGATGGTCAGGTCTTTGAACGCTTCTCTTCAAAAACAGACCCAAAACAAATTGAAGAGGCGATACAAAACCTACTATAATTTCACAATCTCACTATTATTAGTTCTCCTTTAGCCTAAGAATAGTGGGATTTTTTGATGGACTTTGACTTGAATAGGAAAACACCCCATGATATGAACCATGAAGTGTTGTAAAAATGATACATTCATAGCAGACAAGGCACTACTGACTGCTATTCTTGACTCCTGAATATGTATAGGTCCTATTTCTAGGACACGCTTTTTCCGTTACCACCCTAAAATAAAAACGATGCTCCCGCCCATCCTTGGCATTTTCCTTGTTTAAGACAAAGTAGTTTTTCTGATTCATCGCCATGGTTCGTAGGATGTCATCAATCAAGAAAGTCAAGGGTACGTTCATGGCAGAGTATTTTTGAAAATCCTCTTCAAAACGAATATAGTCATCTGAAAAATAATCCATCTGCAGTTTGTTTTCATACAGCTCTTTTCTAGTCATAAACTCCCTCCTCCCACAGCCGAATTTCTAGGATATCTGCAACCTCTATCAACCTATAGCCCTCGTTTGTCCTAATAGATAGAGTCTGATGTGATAACTCCCTCACCTCACCGATGATAGTCGCCTTCTGCTTCTTTTCCTTTACCACAAAACTTCCCTTAAGTTGGCCAACATAAAGCTGAGAAAGTAAATGTAGTTTCTCAACTGGATCCAAATCTATCGAAAAATCAACACGGCTTTTTTCTTCACTGAGCGAACTGGTGTGTTCTGAGAGGTAAAATCCCATCCACTTCTGCATACCTGGATCTTGATAATCTCGCGCAGATTGAAAAGGTAAATAAGAACGATCAATCATTTTAATCCATCTAATCCTCCAGCAGAATGTCCCCCAATCAGCTTGCTTCTAGCAAGACTCCTAGAGGCTTCTTCCAGTGCATTGGCCTTTAAGAGAGAAGTGAAACCAAATTGTTCCCGAATGGAGTCAATAGCCGTCTGGAGCCTTTCTTCTTTTTCTAACTTGTCAACATCATCAAAGAGAGATATCAAACCAAAGGACTCGTCTACAAAGCCTGAATAGTTTACACCGACACTTCTGACTGCTCCAGAAGTGTATTTGTTATGAAATAATTTCAAAACATAATTCGTTAAGACAGCTGTATTATTGGTCGGTTCGACCTTCATTTGTGTGTGAATAGACGACCTGACTTCCTGTTTAGAGAAACCGACATAGATAGAGACAAGGGTTGTTTTCTTGCCAGACCTTCTCAGTCTAATAGCCACCTGCTCCGCCATTTCTCGAAGAATAATTTCAATATCCCGTAGCTTCACGTAGTCTCTCGGCAAGATTTGAGAATTCCCCAAGCCCTTGGATTTGGCTTTATAGGGCTTATGAACATTGCTCTCATCAATCCCGTTGGCATGAAACCACAAACGCAGACCAGCCTGACCCAGAACTTTCTTTAGCTGGTCGGGATTGCTGGTTGCCAATTCCTTGATGGAAAAAATCCCCAGAGCATGCAAGCGTTTCTCCATCCGCCTGCCAATTCCCCAAAAGTCGGTCATCTTGGGAATGGACCAGACCTTCTCTTCCACATCCTGGTAAGACCAGTTGGCCCTCATGGTCGGAGTGTGCTTGGCCTCATTATCCAGAGCCAACTTGGCCAGTAAAGGATTGGCATTTGACATGCCCACTGTAGAGTAGATTCCTGTCTGCCTCCAAATATCCCTCTGAATACGGGCAGAAAGCATATCCAGCTTGTTTTTGCGAGAGAGACTCTTATCTGGGATGAAATAGTTGAGCGAACTAGTCAGGTCAATAAAGCCCTCATCGATAGAGTAAGGATAAATATCATCTGGACTGCCATAGTTTTGAAAGATTCTCTGGATTTCCATATTGACTGCGATGTACTCATCCATCCTGGGTGGCACAATCAAGGTCACTTGAGCCCAATCTTCGATGTAGCGAACATAGTCTGAGTTGGTAGGTAGCCCTTGCTTTCGAGCATTGTAATAGGAAAATTTTCGCGTTTTGATATCAAAAGGCAAATCATAGGCCCGACCAACATTTGACTGGCCAAAAATCTTCTTAAACATGGGAGAGGAGGCTAGGATAAGACCAGTTGAGTTATCCGCGCGACTCATGACACAAAGCGAGGTTTTCAGCGGATGTAAGCCCCTTTTCACGCACTCAACACTGGCATAAAAGGATTTCATATCGACAAAGGCAATGTCACTTTTGGGCTCTCTGGAATAATCAAAGTAGCCCATTGGCTAGCCCTCCATCGGCACAAAGTTCCCAACGATAATCCCCACAATCCGAGGATCTTCCTCATAGGAGATGAAAATATCCTTGTATTTAGGATTGATAGAGACCAGACGCAATCCATTCTCCTCTCGATAGACCCGTTTGATATAGGTCTGGTTGTTGCAAACCACTGCATAAACCGCCCCGTCATAGTCAAATCCTGTCTCTCGAATCAGAGCCACTGAACCATTTTGGTATTTAGGTTCCATGGAGTCCCCAGACACCCATGACGCAAAATCATGAGCCAACTCCTCATTAAAGTAAACCGTATCAAAATTCTGATCATCGTAGACCGAAGCCCCAATCCCTGCTGACATGCGTTCATAAACACGGTACTCGTAGAGGCGCTCTGGCATAGCTGTCACTTTCTGGGCTTGCTCCTCTTGAGATAGGTTGCGAGCATAGTGAACAACCTTCTCCTGCCCTTGCTTGGAGAGGCTATGGTAGAGACGGACAATCTCGATCTGAGTAAAATATCCTTTTGGTACTTTTAAAATATTCTCTAGCTGAAACACCTTCTCCTTGGACGGTTCCTTGACTCCACGTTCCCAAGCTGAGTAAGCCTGAAAGCTAATCCCAAGTTGCTCTGCAATTTCCTTCTGTGTCAGTTTTAACTCTTTCCTCCGAGCCTTTAATTTTTCTGGCTGATACATACTTCACCTCCTAGTATAGAACCTTATCTTAAATGATTTTCCTTAGAAAAGCTAATCTTTAGTTGAGTTACTTTTCAAAAATCAACCATTTTGGTTTAATTTTATTATATAAAAAATGTGGACAAATGTCCACTAGGAAAATCAGAAACATCGTGAGTTTTATACTCAATGAAAATCAAAGAGCAAACTAGGAAACTAGCCGTAGGCTGTACTTGAGTACGGCAAGGCGACGTTGACGCGGTTTGAATTTGATTTTCGAAGAGTATTAATCAAACTAAAAGGACTTAGCCCTATACAATACAGAACTAAATCCTTTGAATAAATAATTGATCTAACTGTTAAAATTCCTACAGAAATTCCAGTTTTTCTCTATTTGATACCAGACATTAGTTTTTCAATACGTGGAACGTAGAAGAGTAAGATAATACCGAATACAATCGTAATTCCTCCAACAATTCCATAGTAAGCCACTTCAGTTTCGCTTGTATAAAATTTTACAATTTGAGCATTGATAGCTTGGGCAGCTGCATTACTCAAGAACCAGATAGACATCATTTGTGCTTGGAAGGATTTTGGTGCTAGCTTAGTAGTGACTGATAGACCAATAGGCGAAATCAACATTTCCCCCACAATCACAATAGCCCAACTCATAATCAACCAGAAAGGACTGACCTTAACATCTGTCCCAAAGAGCATTCCTGGTAACATCATCCACAAGAAGGATAGACCTGCTGCTAATAAACCGTAAGCAAATTTCTTAGAAGAGGACGGTTGCTTTTTACCCATTTCCCCCACAACCATGCAAAAATCGGCACATAAATCATAATGAAAAGTGGATTGATACTTTGAAAAATCACCTTTAAAAATTTGCTATTGTTTAGTTTAAAAATGTTTCAAACCTTGAAACATACTTATCCTTTCCTCTTCAGTAAACAAAAACACCCCTATACCAAGCTTGTAGCTTGTAGCTAGTGCAATACAAGTCAATAAGCATAGAGATGTAAAACTATTACACATTAAAAAATAAATAATTAGTAATTAAATAATAGAAATTGTGTACGAAATTTCTCAATTAGTTTTCGCTAGTAAATATCATTTCCAACAAACGCCCTCTCAATTCCTCGTCCTGACGATGCAAGATATTCATTAACTCAGGAGAATTTTTTGCATTGATGAATTGATTTAACAATCTATCTTTTAATTCATATGGAAGAGAAGCAGTCTTTAGTAGTCTAAAAACTTCATCATTTAAAGATATTGTTTTATTATCTTTACATTCAAATCTAGCTGTATCATTCTTATTTGGCAATTCAATCATAGACACATTCGTTCCTTTAAAATGAATTCTATGCTTTCTATTACTTGGAACGATACTAGAATCTCCTTGTAATGCCAACTCTACCATTCCCATTTCCCAATCGATTGATAATCTTGTTTTATATCTTTGACCATTTTGATCTTCAATCATTTCAAAAGAATGTTGTTTGCCTGGGAATACATACCAATCTACAACTTCAGGTAACTCAACACCCATATCTATCTCAGAACCAACCAAGGGAATGATTGCACCACTTTTTGCAAACACAGGTATCATCGAAATGTCTCGATAAACACTTAACTTCACACCACCTGTATATTTTTTCTCTGAAAAGAAGTCATACCATTCACCTTCAGGGAACCATACATCCACTTTTGCAGATTGGAATGCCAAATCCATCTTTTCTACAACGGGAGCCACCATCAGTTCTGTTCCAAAAAAGTATTGATTTGGAACATTATAGCTCTCATCATTCTCTGGGTAGAAATAATACATTGGGCTGATTAATGGGGCACCTTCCTCGTGTGTCTTTACATTCATAGTGTATAGATAGGGGATCATCTGATGTCTCAAACGAAGGTATTTCTTCATAATCTTAGATGTTGTTTCTGAAAAAAACCAAGGTTCTTTACTATTAAAAGGACTTCTAGAACTATGTAATCGAGTTATCGGACTAAAAACACCAAACTGTAGCCATCTAGTTTGTAGCTCTTCGTCATAATCCCCCAGCATGTGTCCACCGATATCATGACTCCACCAACTATAACCGATATTTGATGCTGTCGCTGTAAAATAAGGTTGAAATCTTAAGGAATTCCAACTAATAATGGTATCTCCTGAAAAACCAACAGGGTAGCGATGACTACCGGGACCTGCATATCTTGATAAAATCAAACCACCTTCTGCATTTTTACAACTATCCTGATAGTGATAATGGTTTAAAAGCCACAGTGGATCCAACATGCCTTGTGTCCCTTGTTGCCAGTCAATCCACCAAAAATCTACTCCCTGCTTTTCTAGCTCATAATGAACATCTTTAAAGTAAGCTTCCCTAAAAGAGGGATTAAAAAAATCAAAAATGGCTGGTTCCTCTAATTCTACATTTAACCCTAATCGTTTGGCAACTCTAGGATAAGCTTCTTCATAAGCCCGTATACCATCAGCAGGATGGACATTTAAAGAGAGTTTTAACTTTCTATCATGAAGTTGTTGCAATAACTGTTCTGGATTAGGTATTAAGTTTTTATTCCAACTATATCCTGTCCAGCCACTTCCAAAACGAGCTGGAATGTCAGTGATATGCCAATCCATATCTAAAACACCGATAGATAATGGAATTTTCTCTGTTTCAAATCTGTCTATTAAATCCAAGTATTCATCCGACGTATAAGGCCAATACCTACTCCACCAATTGCCTAAAGCATATCTTGGCAACAAGGGTGTTGAACCAGTCAAATGGTAAAAGTCTCTGATTGCTCCTCTATAATCATGCCCATAGGCAAAGAAATACAGGTCAATTTGATTTTCTCTCTCAATATAACCAGACTGTTCATCCCAAATAAATCCTTGAGAATCATCCAATAAGGCTATCCCATTTCGGCTAATAATTCCATCTTCTAACGAGATTGCTCCATCTGCCTTATCCAGAGTCCGAGCTGTTCCTTTTAACGTTTCAATAGATTCACCAAAATACCAGCGACTACCATATACGGCAAAATTTCCTTTTAATTCTATAAATAAATTTTCGGCGTTAAATTCTCCTTTATTAAAGTGCAGATGAAAATAGTCCGTCATAATATCTAGTACGTTTGATGTCTCGATATAATCTAACGAAACTTGACCAAAATCTCTATTATAGATAAGTTGTGTCGTTCTATCCTCAAAACTTCCAGTTTGAGAGTATTCTAGCCTTACTAACTTGTCTGTTAATACAGAGATTCGATAAAACTCTCCCTTAAAAATTTTCAATTTGTTTCCCTCCTTTTAGTAAATTTCTTTACCTTATCAAACATTTTATTTGTTATCGTTACATTCATCAATCCGCAAAAAGCAAATCCCCCAAATGTAAATACGTAAATAGCTGTTAAAACTCGTTCTGGACTACTAAAACTCATATACAGTACAGAAATATTAAATAAAACCAACATGATAGCTTGTATTGGATTTAAAATACAAATTAATACGCTATTTACAATACTATTTTTTAGATTATCTTTAAATAGACCAATATAGGGAAAAATAACACTCATCAAAAGTATTATAACAAATAAAAAGGGCAACACTAACAATAAACTATACTCTGAAAATAAACTTGAATAGCCCCAAAGACAATAGTTCACATATAAAAGTAATTCTATTAGGAGGATAAACAACCAAATAAAAGTTGACTGTTTAAAATTTCGTCTAAAGATCCGAAAATAATGATAAGCAATATCGGTATCTTTACCTTTTAAAATACGATACCACATTGTCGTAAGAGAAGTTAATGATGCCCCAATTGTAACTATTGGAATACAACTAACAATAAATAGAGTATTTAAAATAATTAAATCTGTCAAAAAAGTTAAAATTCTAACCACTTTTCCATCTAATGAAAATAATTTTTGCATAATATATTCTCCATAAAATCAATCGTCTTAACTCTATATTTTAGAATGTCAGTTGCACAAAAATATTACCTAAATTATTTAAAAAACATTTCCAAATTTCTTTAAAAATTAGAATAAAGGAAGCGAGATAATTTGACGTTATCAGTCTCGCTTCCTGTAATTAGCTAGTCCCTTGTTTATACAACCAAGAGTTCATATAAAGTATTACTCTTTTACTTCTTTTTGGTAACGATTATATGCTTCCTGTTGAATCTTCATAAATTCGTCCAATCCCATATTCTTAAGAGTTTCTTTGTATGAGTCCCATTCTTTTTCTATGCCGCCTTCAACTACCCATTTAGATGCTTGTTGTTTGACATAAGATTCAATACTCACATAGATTGATGATAATTTGTTAAGTTCTTCTTGTGAATAAATCACATTAGGGTAAGCTGGTAACGCAAATTGTTTCAAATCTTGGTCCATCTTCAATTTCAATCCATCACCTTGTGTTTGATCGATTTCTACGCGACTATTGATATCATCGCTTACGTATTTAGGACCAAAATCTCGAAGTGAATTAATCCATGCCCATTCATCAGCTGATTTACCATCTTTAGGAGGTAACACTTTAAACTTATCACCATTCTTTTCAGTAGCTATTCCAAATGATCCATAGAAATTCTGAATACTTGCTTCATCTGTATATAATTTATCCAACCATTTCAATAATTTAGCAGGGTTTTTGCTCTTATTTGTAATCAAAATTTCATTTCGACCATAGTTGTAATGATCTGGATCAGAAAAGACATATTGTTTACCATCCATACCTTTTAAAGCAGGTAGAGCAATATACTCACTTGAATGTAAGCCAAACGTTGCATCTGCTGTCCAACCACTAGAAACACCTACTCTAGATACTCCCTTATCCATACGTTTTGCTACACTCATAGAGGTATCTTCTGTAAAGATTTCCGGATCAATCAAACCTTTTTTATAAGATTCGTGCATTGCTGCAATCCCTTGTTTATAACTTTCTTCTGTACGAAGGTAGACTGGTTTTCCATCTTTTACAGACATTTCATATGTATTATCTGCCCCTAAACGATTATTGAACGGAAGAATATATGAGAATGTTGGATCAAAGTTTCCTGCTCCGAATGGAATTTCATCAGAAGCGTCTCCATTTCCGTTCGCATCTTTATCCTTAAATTCTTGTAGTACTTTTACTAAATCATCATAAGTTTCTGGAACCTTTAATCCTAAATTATCCAGCCACTTTTTATTAATAAATAGCTGATTAGCTACAGTAGGACGCATCGGTAATTTTTTAGGTAGACTGTAGATATGACCATCTGGTGAAGTAATCATAGCTTTAATCTTAGGTTCTTTCTCCATAGCCTTAGTTAAATTTGGCATGTTTTCTTTGATTAAATCTTCCAATGGAATAAATAAAGATTGGTTCTGAGCAATTTCTGAATCTGTAAAAGCATTTGAACCTAAAAATGCATCTGGTAAATCTCCACTAGCAACCAACACAGATTTCTTATCTGCCCAATCTGCAGCTACAAGTGTATCCCATTTAACATCGATACCTGATTCTTTGGCAGAATCAGTTAGAAAACCTTTATGATAATCTTCCCCCCAGTCAGACCAACGAACAGTTGTGATTTTATAAGAATCTTCTCCAGACTTATCATCCTTATTCGCATTATTAGAATTTGCACAGGCTGTTAAGCCAGCAAGTGTAACTGTTCCTAAGAACAAATATGTAAATGATTTATTTTTCATGTTTTTCTCCTATTCTTTCAACGCGCCAATCATTACGCCTTGATTAAAATATTTTTGAACAAAGGGATATAGCAACATTATCGGAGCGGTTGAAATAACAATTGCTGCATATTTCATCATATCGGCTTTGATACGAAGATCTGATGCAACTTCTCCTGTTGCTTGCGATTGTAACATTTGATTACTAATTAGTAAACGTCGTAAAATTAATTGCAATGGTTGTAAATTTTCATTCGTTAAATAAATTAAAGCATTAAACCACGAATTCCAAATACCAACTGCGGTCCAAAGTCCAATAACTGCTATAATAGCTTTTGATAAAGGAACGACTATCTTAATAAAATAACGAATTGTACCACATCCATCAATTTGCGCAGCCTCCCACATCCCGTCTGGAATACTATTATTAAAGAAAGTTCTAGCAACAATAATATTGTATGATGAAACCGCAAAAGGTATTACCATTACCCAAAATGTATCAATTAGGCCAACATTCTTTACTGTTAAGTAGGTAGGAATCAAGCCACCTGATACAAACATAGGGATTATGTATAGAATACTCATCCATTTTCTACCAACTAATTCTTTTCTAGATAAAGCATAACCAGCTGGAATATTGACTACTAAAGCAACTAAGGTACCAACAACAGTATATAAAATGGTATTTAGATAGCTACGTAAGAATAAAGGTTGTTGAATAAGACGTAAATATCCATCTAATTTCCATTCTCTAGGAATAAACCATACCTTTCCATTTGCAACATCTGAAGGATTACTAAAAGATGCAATCACTACAAACCATAACGGATAAACAATTAACAGGATAAGGAAAATTGCTAAACCATAGGTAACTATATCAAATAATAATTCAGAGTTTGTTTTTCTTGATTTATGAAACCATTTCACCTTGAGCACTCCTTCCTTTAAAAAAGACCCGTTCTAGTATATCTTTTCGAGAACCAGTTAACAGATAACAAAATTATTAGATTGACTACGGTGTTAAATAACCCTATAGCTGTCGAATAACTATACTGAAAGTTCACCATACCAACTTTATAAACATAGGTCGAAATTATCTCACTTCCTGCTAAATTAAGTGGATTCTGTAGTAGTAACACTTTCTCAAAACCTACACTTAATAAACTACCTGCTCTTAATATTAGTAAAATCATAGCAGTTGGCAAAAGTAATGGTAATTCTATATGCCTAATTTTTTGTAATCTAGAGGCACCATCCATAGTTGCAGCCTCATAATATGTAGGATCAATTGCAGAAAGCGCTGCTAGATAAATAATACTATCCCAACCAATATGTTGCCATACATCACTCCAAACATAAACACCTGCAAAATTACTAGGTTTTGATAAAAAATCTGGAATAGTAATTCCAACAGACTTAAATACATTCGCTAACAAACCACTAGTAGGAGATAAAAATAATATAATCATCCCACACATAACCATTGTAGAGATAAAATGGGGTAAGTAAGTTGTCACTTGAAATATTTTTCTAAATTTCCCAACTCTTAACTGATTACTAATTATAGCTAGTATAATAGGCAAGGGGAATCCTACTACAATACTATAAAGTGAAATTTTTAATGTATTGAACATAGTTGTCCCGAATTGGAATGATGAGAAAAATTGAGTAAAGTACTTAAATCCTACCCACTGACTAGCAAAGATACCATTGGCTGGTGAATAGTCTTTAAATGCAATAATTAGTCCCAACATGGGAATATAGGAAAACAAAATTAATAGCAATATTGAAGGAAAAAGCAATATATATAACGTGAACTGCACCCCAAAAGTTAGACAGAAAAAATCTAACTTTTGGGGTGTTTTTATTATGAAATTAACTTATGATGATAAAGTTCAGATCTATGAACTTAGAAAACAAGGATATAGCTTAGAGAAGCTTTCAAATAAATTTGGGATAAACAATTCTAATATTAGGTACATGATTAAATTGATTGATCGTTATGGAATAGAGTTCGTCAAAAAAGAAAAAAATCGTTACTATTCTCCTGAATTAAAACAAGAAATGATTGATAAAGTCCTACATGAAAACTGGTCTCAAGATAGAGTTTCTCTCGAATATGCTCTCCCAAATCGTGGTATGCTTCCAAATTGGATGGCACAATACAAGAAAAACGGGTATACTATTGTTGAGAAAACAAGAGGGAGAGTACCTAAAATGGGACGTAAACCAAAGAAGAAACCCGAAGAGATGACAGAGTTAGAACGACTTCAAGCAGAAAACGAGTATCTGAGAGCGGAGAATGCTGTCCTAAAAAAGTTGAGAGAACTCCGCTTGAAGGAGGAAAAAGAGAAAGAAGAAAGACAGAAATTGTTCAAGAATTAATCACTGATTTTTCGTTAGATATTCTTCTAAAAACCATTAAACTCGCTCGTTCGACCTACTACTATCATTTGAAACAGCTAGACAAACCAGATAAGGATCAAAAGCTTAAAGCTGAAATTCAAGCTATTTTTACCGAACAAAAAGGAAATTACGGCTATCGTCGAATCCATTTAGAATTAAGAAATCGTGGTTATGTGGTCAATCATAAAAGAGTTCAACGCTTGATGAAAGTGCTCAATTTACAAGCTAGAATCCGCAAGAAACGCAAGTATTCTTCTCATAAAGGAGATGTTGGCAAGAAAGCAGACAACCTTATTCAACGCCAATTTGAAGCAGCTAAACCAATGGAAAAGTGTTATACGGACGTGACAGAATTTGCCATTCCAGCAAGCGCTCAAAAGCTTTACTTATCACCAGTTTTAGATGGCTTTAATAGCGAAATTATCGCCTATAATCTTTCAACTTCACCCAACTTAGAACAAGTAAAAACAATGTTGGAACAAGCATTCACAGAGAAGCGCTACGAGAATACGATTCTCCATAGTGACCAAGGCTGGCAATATCAACACGATTCTTATCATCAGTTTCTAGAGGGTAAGGGAATTCAAGCATCCATGTCACGTAAAGGTAACAGCCCAGACAACGGCATGATGGAATCTTTCTTTGGTATTCTGAAATCGGAGATGTTTTATGGTTATGAGAAGTCATTTGAGTCGCTCAACCAATTGGAACAAGCCATTGTAGACTATATTGATTACTACAACAATAAACGAATTAAGGTAAAACTAAAAGGACTCAGTCCTGTGCAATACAGAACTAAATCCTTCGGATAAATTAATTGTCTAACTTTTTGGGGTCAGTACA
>NZ_JVGV01000036.1:0-3095 GCF_001076775.1 Streptococcus pseudopneumoniae | reverse complement strand
TGATGGAGATCATGTCCTATCTTCACTTTGATTATTGGAAAAAAACGGCTCGGTCAGGAGCTAGTATGAATAAGGAGAACAAATGAAACGTTTAAAAATGTTATGGCATATTATGCAGGTTACGGGTTTTACTCGGTTTGCTCTGAGTTTTGTGACCTTTGTTTTTGGGTCAGGAGGCGTGCTTTTCCTAGTTGAACCTGCTATCACAAATTACGGAGACGGTCTTTGGTATGCTTTTGTGACTTCGACGACTGTCGGCTACGGGGATCTCCTAGCTGTGACCTTGATTGGAAGGATTACCAGTGTCTTCTTGACGATTTATGGGCTCATATTTTTTGGCTGTTTATCAGCTGTTATTTTTAATTATTATACCAATTTAAATAAGGAAAGAGGAGAGGACAAATGACTGCCAATTATTCAACACGGGAATACCGTGAGAAATTATACGATGACCTTCATGTTCGATTGAGAGATACAGCGATTTTGATGTGTGCAATTTTTATTGCCTCTATCGGACTAAATATGAATTCAACAGCTGTCATTATAGGAGCCATGTTGATTTCACCTCTCATGACACCGATTGTTGGACTGGGATTCGGTTTAGCTATTTTTGATACGCGTTTAATCAAGCAATCTCTAGAGGTTTTATTGACTCAAGTGTTGGTCAGTTTGCTTGTCTCGACTCTGTATTTCTGGATTTCTCCCTTGTCTTATGCAAGTAGCGAGTTGATTGCACGAACCTCTCCAACCATTTGGGATGTCCTCATTGCTATTGCTGGTGGGATTGCTGGTGTGATCGGTTCAAGGAAAAAAGAAGCAAACAATATCGTGCCAGGAGTAGCCATTGCTACAGCTTTGATGCCGCCTATCTGTACTGCTGGCTATGGTTTAGCTAATGGGAATGTACGATTTTTATTGGGGGCTCTCTATCTTTTCTTGATCAACTGTGTCTTTATCATGCTAATCAACATTGTTGGAACAAGAATTATGATGAGAAAATCTCCCTTAAGTTCATTTAAAGAGCTAAACATTAAAATGAGAATTGGGTTGATATCCTTGATTGTATTATTGATTCTTCCGGCTAGTTATTCAGCAGTCACTCTGACGATAGATCAAGCGCGAAAAGAAGGAATCAAGCAGTTTGTAGGAAAAGAGTTCGCCAATCACACGGTCATTAATCAAGTCTACAAATCAAGAAACAATGAGTTGGTCTTGACGGTTGTTGGAGATCCGATTTCAGAAGAAGAATTAGAAACGCTCCACCAAAAACAAGCCTCTTACGGTATTCAATCTGTTCAATTGAAAGTCAATCAAGTTCATAATTCGACAAAATTAGACAGTGATTCGACCAAGGAATTTTATGAAACCATTAACAAGTATATCGATCAAAAACTCTCTGAAAAGGATTCACAAAAAGATCTCGTAAAAGAAAATGAAGCAGACAAGGATTGAGGATACTGACTTTATCTAACTCATGAAAGTAAATCTTGTGTGGTGGTTTGGTCAATCACTACTAGCTCGGATTAAATAATACTCTTCGAAAATCAAATTCAAACCACGTCAGCGTCGCCTTACCGTACTCAAGTACAGCTTGCGGCTAGCTTCCTAGTTTGCTTTTTGATTTTCATTGAGTAAAAATATAAAAAGCAACAGCTGAAATGAACTGCACCCCAAAAGTTAGACAGAAAAAATCTAACTTTTGGGGTGTTTTTATTATGAAATTAACTTATGATGATAAAGTTCAGATCTATGAACTTAGAAAACAAGGATATAGCTTAGAGAAGCTTTCAAATAAATTTGGGATAAACAATTCTAATATTAGGTACATGATTAAATTGATTGATCGTTATGGAATAGAGTTCGTCAAAAAAGAAAAAAATCGTTACTATTCTCCTGAATTAAAACAAGAAATGATTGATAAAGTCCTACATGAAAACTGGTCTCAAGATAGAGTTTCTCTCGAATATGCTCTCCCAAATCGTGGTATGCTTCCAAATTGGATGGCACAATACAAGAAAAACGGGTATACTATTGTTGAGAAAACAAGAGGGAGAGTACCTAAAATGGGACGTAAACCAAAGAAGAAACCCGAAGAGATGACAGAGTTAGAACGACTTCAAGCAGAAAACGAGTATCTGAGAGCGGAGAATGCTGTCCTAAAAAAGTTGAGAGAACTCCGCTTGAAGGAGGAAAAAGAGAAAGAAGAAAGACAGAAATTGTTCAAGAATTAATCACTGATTTTTCGTTAGATATTCTTCTAAAAACCATTAAACTCGCTCGTTCGACCTACTACTATCATTTGAAACAGCTAGACAAACCAGATAAGGATCAAAAGCTTAAAGCTGAAATTCAAGCTATTTTTACCGAACAAAAAGGAAATTACGGCTATCGTCGAATCCATTTAGAATTAAGAAATCGTGGTTATGTGGTCAATCATAAAAGAGTTCAACGCTTGATGAAAGTGCTCAATTTACAAGCTAGAATCCGCAAGAAACGCAAGTATTCTTCTCATAAAGGAGATGTTGGCAAGAAAGCAGACAACCTTATTCAACGCCAATTTGAAGCAGCTAAACCAATGGAAAAGTGTTATACGGACGTGACAGAATTTGCCATTCCAGCAAGCGCTCAAAAGCTTTACTTATCACCAGTTTTAGATGGCTTTAATAGCGAAATTATCGCCTATAATCTTTCAACTTCACCCAACTTAGAACAAGTAAAAACAATGTTGGAACAAGCATTCACAGAGAAGCGCTACGAGAATACGATTCTCCATAGTGACCAAGGCTGGCAATATCAACACGATTCTTATCATCAGTTTCTAGAGGGTAAGGGAATTCAAGCATCCATGTCACGTAAAGGTAACAGCCCAGACAACGGCATGATGGAATCTTTCTTTGGTATTCTGAAATCGGAGATGTTTTATGGTTATGAGAAGTCATTTGAGTCGCTCAACCAATTGGAACAAGCCATTGTAGACTATATTGATTACTACAACAATAAACGAATTAAGGTAAAACTAAAAGGACTCAGTCCTGTGCAATACAGAACTAAATCCTTCGGATAAATTAATTGTCTAACTTTTTGGGGTCAGTACA
>NZ_JVGV01000035.1:0-57283 GCF_001076775.1 Streptococcus pseudopneumoniae | reverse complement strand
GTACTAAATCTAGAAAGGTAAAGATTTTCCCACGCTCTAGACCTTGTTCAACTCCCTCTGCTCGGCCTTGTTCAACTCCCTCTGCTCTAGCAGTTTCCAAGGCATAGTCCTGTGCTAACAAGGCTTGTTCTTCTCTCATACGTAGTTGACTAAACATTTTCCTGTCCTCCTCGGACCAGCTCTTATAGTCTAGCAGTTGGTCTGCCTGGCTAATAGCTCGCTCGGGTTGCTGGGTAAAGGGTTTGTTCCCAAAAAACTCTAGCCATGGTTTGCGAATGCTATCTTTGCTGGTTTCTCTGTATTTTTTAAGTTCCAAGAACGCCATCTTAACCAGATGGTTTTCTTGTCCATTATTTGTGATAGTTAATACCTCACCTGTCGTGTCCTCTCGCATGCTAAAGCTATGAAAAGCTAAATCATCTTGGAAATAATTGCTATCCACAATTGCGATAGCATATACTGGTGCGATGTGTTTGTAGCTCTGGTGTGTATCACCTTCACGTTGGCGAATTTTTTCAAGATTTTGATTGACCTGACTGCATAAGTAAGCCCACAAACGATTGATGAAAAAATTTTGATGATGAACTTGGATTTCGATAATAACCTGCGTGCCATTGTCCAACTCTGCCAAGACGTCTATACTGGTATAGAAATCCTGTGCCAAGTACGGCATAGAAGGCAAGACGTGAATATTACTTCCCTCTAAAATAGTTACATTTTTAGCTGGTAAGTCCAGCATATCGCGAATAAATTGACAAGTGATTTCTGGATTGCTAAAGATTTTCTTAGCTACCAAGTCATTGGTTGGGCTGATGCCCGGATGTCTGAGAATCATCCATTCCCTCCTTCTATTATACCATATTTTAAAATCTAATTTTGCTAGATTCGATGGTTCTATCTATTTATTCGGAAAAAAGAGGATAAATGAAATAGTAAATAAAAAAGAAGAACAGCGGATAAGCAATAAATTTTAAGATTATCTGTCTTCTCCGCTTATCTGATAATAAATAAGGTTCGCAATATAGCCTTTTCTCTCTACCCCATTTGCAACAGTCTTTAGATAGGACATTCCAGTCTTATCCATAACATGACCTGAAGCTGGGTTGAGACTGCCATATCGTGCTTTGACTTTTTGAAAATCTGCTTGAGTAAAACAGAAGTCTAAGATAGCTTTTAAGGCCTCTGTCATAAGACCACGACTCCAATAGTTTTTTCCTAAAACATAGCCAATTTCACAACTGGAATCATCCTCATTCATCTCAATGATGCTGCTATCTCCTATCACTTGCTCTGGGTTTTCTTTGAGGTAAATGGCTCATTTGTAATAGTTGGGATTGGCATAGGAAGCAACCCAATTACAAATCGAGTTTCGAGTGACCTCAACATCAGGATGGGGCTCCCAAGTAACATAGGTCAGATTCTCAGCAGACGAAGCCCAATTTTGAAACATGGCTTCCGCATCACTCTCCACAAATCTTCTCAAGATTAAACGGTTTGTCTGTAATATTTGCGTACCTATTGCTTTCATGATGTTAGCTCGCTTTCTGGTGTGTGATTCTCTATTCAATCTCCATTGAAACTATAGTATATTGAGATAAACTGTAGACAAATCAACTGTGGCATTCACATTAATTTCTAAAAATACTTTAGAAGTTGATTGGTACTATTCTAGATTCAATTTATTAGACTTTCAGTCAGTAGGTTTGAAGAAATAAAATCTAAATTCACTTTCTATATTATACTCAATGAAAATCAAAGAGCGAACTAGGAAACTAGCCGTAGGTTGCTCAAAGCACTGCTTTGAGGTTGTAGATAAGACTGACCAAGTCAGTTACATATATAATCCAATGCGACGTTGACGTGGTTTGAAGAGATTTTCGAAGAGTATTACCCTTCTTTCTTGCAATGCTTTTCTAGATATGCTACAGTTGTGATAGCGATTACAAAATAAAAGGAGTATATTATGAAAAATCCAGCTTTATTAGAAGAAATCAAGACTTATAAAGGACGGGATGAGGTTCCAGAAGACTTTGATGCTTTCTGGGATGAGGAGGTGAAAAAAGTTTCAACTCTTCCAGCCTACCACTTGGAGGAAAGAAATTTCCACATTCCTCAAGTCAAGTGCTATGAGTTAACGTTTGAAGGAACCAATGAAGGCAAGGTCTATGCGCGCGTCGTTCTTCCAAAAAGTGAGGAGAAGGTTCCACTAATCTTCCATTTCCATGGTTATATGGGACGTGGCTGGGACTGGGCTGACATGCTGGCCTTCACCGTTGCTGGTTATGGTGTTGTTTCCATGGATGTGCGGGGACAGTCAGGTTATTCGCAAGACGGTTTGCGTTCTCCTTTAGGAAATACGGTTAAGGGACATATTGTCCGTGGGGCTGTGGAAGGTCGGGATCATCTCTTTTATAAGGATGTTTATCTGGACATTTACCAGTTGGTTGAAATTATTGCTAGTCTACCTCAGGTTGATGAGGAGCGTCTTTCTAGCTATGGTGCTTCACAAGGAGGGGCTCTAGCCTTGGTTGCGGCAGCGCTCAATCCTCGGATTCAGAAAACTGTTGCCATCTATCCTTTCTTGTCAGACTTCAGACGAGTACTTGAGATTGGTAATACTAGCGAGGCTTACGACGAACTTTTCCGTTATTTCAAGTTTCACGACCCCTTCCATGAAACTGAGGAGGACATCATGGCGACCCTTGCCTATATCGATGTGAAAAATCTTGCCCATCGTATCCAAGGTGAGGTTAAGATGATTACGGGCTTGGACGACGATGTTTGCTATCCTATTACCCAGTTTGCGATTTACAATCGTTTGACCTGCGATAAGGCCTATCGCATCATGCCAGAGTATGCTCATGAAGCTATGAATGTTTTTGTCAATGACCAAGTCTACAACTGGCTCTGTGGCAGTGAGATTTCTTTTAAATATGTGAAGTGATGAATGAGAGAGCCCAGGAGCTCTCTTTTTTGTAGTTTAATAAGAATGATTTAAAATAGATGACTCTCTGAAACTACTTTCAGAAACAGCTGTTCTATAAAATACTTTTGAAACTGAAATCTATTCTATCACAAAGTATTGAAAGCGCTTAATAAATGATATATAATGACCTCATAAGAACAAGGAAAAGGAGGAAAGAGGATGCCACAGATTACTAAAGAAGCTTTGATTGCACAAATCAAAGATGGAATCATCGTTTCTTGTCAGGCCCTTCCTCACGAACCGCTCTATACAGAAGCGGGAGGAGTCATTCCATTGCTGGTCAAAGCGGCTGAGCAAGGTGGAGCAGTCGGTATCCGAGCAAATAGTGTTCGCGATATCAAGGAAATCAAGGAGGTTACAAACCTTCCAATCATTGGGATAATAAAACGAGATTATCCACCGCAAGAACCCTTCATCACTGCTACTATGAAAGAAGTTGATGAACTGGCAGAACTGGACATCGAGGTCATTGCTCTGGATTGTACCAAGCGTGAACGCTATGATGGTTTGGAGATTCAAGAGTTCATTCGTCAGGTTAAGGAAAAATATCCTAACCAGCTCTTGATGGCTGATACAAGTACTTTCGAGGAAGGATTGGCAGCCGTTGAAGCAGGAATTGACTTTGTCGGAACAACCTTATCAGGATACACATCTTACAGTCCTAAAGTGGATGGTCCCGATTTTGAATTGATCAAAAAACTCTGTGATGCTGGTGTAGATGTCATTGCAGAAGGAAAAATTCATACACCAGAACAAGCCAAACAAATCCTAGGATATGGAGTGCGAGGTATTGTTGTTGGTGGCGCTATTACTAGACCAAAAGAGATTACAGAACGCTTTGTTGCTGGTCTCAAATAAGATGTAAGGGGGAATTTTATGTTTAAAGTTTTACAAAAAGTTGGAAAAGCTTTTATGTTACCTATAGCTATACTTCCTGCAGCAGGTCTACTTTTGGGGATTGGTGGTGCACTTTCAAACCCAACCACGATAGCAACTTATCCAATACTAGACAATAGTTTTTTTCAATCAATATTCCAAGTAATGAGCTCTGCAGGAGAGGTTGTATTCAGTAATTTATCACTACTTCTCTGTGTGGGATTATGTATTGGCTTAGCGAAACGAGATAAAGGAACCGCTGCGCTAGCAGGAGTAACTGGTTACTTAGTTATGACTGCAACGATTAAAGCTCTGGTAAAACTTTTTATGGCAGAAGGATCTGCAATTGATACTGGAGTTATTGGAGCATTAGTTGTCGGAATAGTTGCCGTATATTTGCACAATCGATATAACAATATTCAATTACCTTCCGCTTTAGGATTCTTTGGGGGTTCACGCTTCGTTCCTATTGTTACATCGTTCTCTTCTATCTTAATTGGCTTTGTCTTCTTTGTTATTTGGCCACCTTTTCAACAACTTCTTGTTTCTACAGGTGGATATATTTCTCAGGCGGGTCCAATTGGAACTTTTCTATATGGATTTTTAATGAGACTTTCTGGAGCAGTAGGCTTACATCATATGATTTACCCTATGTTTTGGTATACTGAACTTGGTGGTGTTGAAACTGTTGCAGGACAAACAGTGGTTGGAGCTCAAAAAATATTTTTTGCTCAATTAGCCGACCCGACTCATTCTGGATTATTTACAGAAGGAACAAGGTTTTTTGCAGGTCGTTTCTCAACAATGATGTTCGGTTTACCGGCTGCCTGTTTAGCGATGTACCATAGTGTTCCTAAAAATCGTCGTAAAAAATACGCGGGTCTGTTTTTTGGAGTTGCTTTAACATCTTTTATTACCGGTATTACAGAACCAATTGAATTTATGTTTCTATTTGTCAGTCCGGTTCTATATGTTGTACACGCATTCCTTGATGGTGTCAGCTTCTTTATTGCAGACGTCTTAAATATTTCAATAGGAAACACATTCTCAGGAGGTGTAATCGATTTTACTTTATTTGGAATTTTGCAGGGGAACGCTAAAACGAATTGGGTTCTTCAGATTCCATTTGGACTTATTTGGAGTGTTCTGTATTATATTGTTTTTAGATGGTTCATTACTCAATTCAACGTTCTAACGCCAGGACGAGGAGAAGAAGTAGATTCTAAAGAAATTTCTGAATCCACAGATTCAACTTCAAATACTGCAGATCATTTAAAACAGGATAGCCTACAAATTATCAGAGCGTTGGGTGGATCAAATAATATAGAAGATGTAGATGCTTGTGTGACACGTTTACGTGTAGCTGTAAAAGAAGTTCATCAAGTTGATAAAGCACTTTTAAAACAAATTGGTGCAGTTGATGTCTTAGAAGTGAAGGGTGGTATTCAAGCAATATATGGAGCAAAAGCAATCTTATATAAAAATAGTATTAATGAAATTTTAGGTGTAGATGATTAATACTCAATGAAAATCAAAGAGCAAACTGGGAAGCTAGGCGCAGGCTATACTTGAGTACGCCAAGGCGAAGCTGGCATGGTTTGAAGAGATTTTCGAAGAGTATAAGTACTTACTGACTTAATAAAAAGCAGAGGAGAGTGGTGGATGCATCGGATGAAATGAAAACGCATACAAATACAATCTTACTCATTATCCAATATGGATACGCTTATTACATAGGAGAATACAGATGAAATTTAGAAAATTAGCTTGTACAGTACTTGCGGGTGCTGCGGTTCTTGGTCTTGCTGCTTGTGGCAATTCTGGCGGAAGTAAAGATGCTGCCAAATCAGGTGGTGACGGTGCCAAAACAGAAATCACTTGGTGGGCATTCCCAGTATTTACCCAAGAAAAAACTGGTGACGGTGTTGGAACTTATGAAAAATCAATCATCGAAGCGTTTGAAAAAGCAAACCCAGATATAAAAGTGAAATTGGAAACCATCGACTTCAAGTCAGGTCCTGAAAAAATCACAACAGCCATCGAAGCAGGAACAGCTCCAGACGTACTTTTTGACGCACCAGGACGTATCATCCAATATGGTAAAAATGGTAAATTGGCTGACTTGAATGACCTCTTCACAGATGACTTTGTTAAAGATGTCAACAATGAAAACATTGTAAAAGCAAGTAAGGCTGGAGACAAAGCCTACATGTATCCAATTAGTTCAGCCCCATTCTACATGGCTATGAACAAGAAAATGTTGGAAGAAGCTGGAGTTGCAAACCTTGTAAAAGAAGGTTGGACAACTGATGATTTTGAAAAAGTTTTGAAAGCGCTTAAAGATAAAGGCTATACACCAGGTTCATTGTTCAGTTCTGGTCAAGGGGGAGACCAAGGAACACGTGCCTTCATCTCAAACCTTTACGGCGGTTCTGTAACAGATAAAGATGTAACAAAATATACAACTGATGATCCTAAATTCGTCAAAGGTCTTGAAAAAGCAGCTGGCTGGATCAAAGACGGTTTGTTGAACAACGGTTCACAATTTGACGGTGGAGCAGATATCCAAAACTTTGCCAACGGTCAAACATCTTACACAATCCTTTGGGCACCAGCTCAAAACGGTATCCAAGCTAAACTCTTGGAAGCAAGTAAAGTAGAAGTAGTAGAAGTACCATTCCCATCAGATTCAGGCAAACCAGCTCTTGAATACCTTGTAAACGGATTTGCAGTATTCAACAACAAAGACGACAAGAAAGTTGCAGCATCTAAGAAATTCGTTCAATTTATCGCGGATGACAAAGAATGGGGTCCAAAAGACGTTGTTCGTACGGGTGCCTTCCCAGTTCGTACTTCATTTGGCAAACTTTATGAAGACAAACGTATGGAAACAATCAGTGGTTGGACTAAATACTACTCACCATACTACAACACTATCAATGGTTTTGCTGAAATGAGAACACTTTGGTTCCCAATGTTGCAATCTGTATCAAATGGTGACGAAAAACCAGCGGATGCTTTGAAAGCCTTCACTGAAAAAGCTAACGAAACAATTAAAAAAGCTACAAAACAATAAGCACTAATACTCAATGAAAATCAAAGAGCAAACTAGGAAGCTAGCCGCAGGCTGTACTTAAGTACGGCAAGGCAACGCTGACGTGGTTTGAATTCGATTTTCGAAGAGTATAAATCAGATTGATTCCTCCCTTTTCCCCGTGCATAGTCTATGTAAGAAAAGGGAGGATTTTATTTGAAATGTAAGGAACTGTCACGAAATTAAAATGAAGTTCTTACATAAGCGAATCTTAAAAAATTTCATTTTGATTTTAAAACAGTTCAAGAAAATCCAAAATATTTTATTTGTGAAAGAGAGGTGCCGGCTGTGAAAGTCAATAAAATTCGTATGCGGGAAACAGTGATTTCCTACGCTTTCCTAGCACCAGTATTATTCTTCTTTGTCATCTTTGTATTGGCTCCTATGATTATGGGATTCATTACAAGTTTCTTTAACTACTCAATGACTAAATTTGAGTTTGTAGGCTTGGACAACTATGTTCGCATGTTTAAAGACCCTGTCTTTATGAAGTCTTTGATCAATACCGTGATTCTGGTTATTGGATCTGTACCAGTTGTTGTTCTATTCTCACTCTTTGTAGCATCTCAGACATATCATCAAAATGCCATTGCCAGATCCTTCTACCGTTTTGTCTTCTTCCTTCCTGTTGTAACAGGTAGTGTTGCCGTAACAGTTGTTTGGAAATGGATTTATGACCCACTATCAGGGATTTTAAACTTTGTCCTTAAGTCAAGTCACATCATCAGCCAAAACATTTCTTGGTTGGGAGATAAAAACTGGGCTTTGATGGCGATTATGATTATCCTTTTGACTACATCTGTTGGTCAGCCGATTATCCTTTATATCGCAGCGATGGGAAATATCGACAATTCATTGGTGGAAGCAGCTCGGGTTGACGGTGCGACTGAATTGCAAGTTTTCTGGAAGATTAAATGGCCTAGCCTCCTTCCAACAACTCTTTACATCGCAATCATTACAACAATCAACTCATTCCAGTGTTTCGCCTTGATTCAGTTGTTGACATCTGGTGGTCCAAACTACTCAACAAGTACACTTATGTACTACCTTTACGAAAAAGCCTTCCAATTGACAGAATACGGTTATGCAAACACTATCGGCGTCTTCTTGGCAGTGATGATCGCTATCGTAAGCTTTGTTCAATTTAAAGTACTTGGAAACGACGTAGAATACTAAAGAAAGGAGACAGCTATGCAATCTACACAAAAGAAACCTTTAACAGCTTTCACTGTTATTTCAACTATTATCTTGCTCTTGTTGACCGTGCTGTTCATCTTTCCATTCTACTGGATTTTGACAGGTGCCTTCAAGTCACAACCTGATACAATCGTTATTCCACCACAATGGTTCCCTAAAATGCCAACCATGGAAAACTTCCAACAACTTATGGTGCAAAACCCTGCCTTGCAGTGGATGTGGAACTCTGTATTTATCTCGCTAGTAACCATGTTCTTAGTCTGTGCGACCTCTTCTCTAGCAGGTTATGTATTGGCTAAAAAACGTTTCTATGGTCAACGCATTCTTTTTGCAATCTTTATTGCAGCCATGGCACTTCCAAAACAAGTTGTCCTTGTACCATTGGTACGTATCGTCAACTTCATGGGAATCCATGATACACTTTGGGCAGTTATCTTGCCTTTGATTGGATGGCCATTCGGGGTCTTCCTCATGAAACAGTTCAGTGAGAATATCCCTACAGAGTTGCTTGAATCAGCTAAAATCGACGGTTGTGGTGAGATTCGTACCTTCTGGAGCGTAGCATTCCCAATTGTGAAACCAGGATTTGCAGCCCTTGCAATCTTCACCTTCATCAATACTTGGAACGACTACTTCATGCAGTTGGTTATGTTGACTTCACGTAACAACTTGACCATCTCACTCGGTGTTGCGACTATGCAGGCTGAAATGGCAACCAACTATGGTTTGATTATGGCGGGTGCCGCTCTTGCAGCAGTTCCAATCGTAACAGTCTTCTTAGTCTTCCAAAAATCCTTCACTCAAGGTATTACTATGGGAGCTGTTAAAGGATAAGAAAAGTAAACAAGTATATCAAGATTGCGGAAGTGGTCTTGACATACTATGGAAATATAGAGGTTATAAGTGTCTACAAAATGTTGGGTATTTGCTTACCTTAGAGATTTTGTTAGACACTTATCAACTTAATTTATCATTTTAGTTAACTATCAGAAACGAAGGAAAGAGTATGATTTTTGACGATTTGAAAAACATCACCTTTTACAAAGGAATTCATCCCAATTTAGACAAGGCTATCGACTATCTCTACCAACATCGTAAAGATTCGTTCGAATTAGGAAAGTATGAGATTGACGGAGATAAAGTCTTTCTAGTTGTTCAGGAAAATGTCCTCAATCAAGCTGAAAATGATCAATTTGAGCATCATAAAAACTATGCAGATTTGCATTTGCTGGTAGAAGGACATGAATATTCGAGCTACGGTTCACGTATCAAAGACGAGGCAGTAGCATTCGACGAAGCAAGTGACATTGGCTTTGTTCATTGTCATGAACACTACCCACTCTTGTTGGGTTATCACAATTTTGCGATTTTCTTCCCAGGAGAACCGCACCAGCCGAATGGCTATGCAGGTATGGAAGAGAAGGTTCGCAAATATCTCTTTAAAATTTTGATTGATTAAAAAATCAGGAGGAGCAAACATGGCACAAAAAGGAGTAAGCCTTATCAAGGCAGCATTTGATACAGACAACTTTCTCATGCGTTTTAGTGAGAAGGTCTTGGATATCGTGACAGCCAATCTTCTTTTTGTCGTCACTTGTTTGCCCATCGTGACGATTGGAGTAGCTAAAATTAGCCTCTACGAGACTATGTTTGAGATTAAGAAGAGCAGACGTGTACCTGTCTTTAAAATCTATCTAAGAGCTTTCAAGGAAAATCTGAAACTAGGTCTTCAGTTAGGTCTGCTTGAGTTGGGCATTGTCTCATTAAGCCTTCTAGATCTCTATCTCTTCTGGGGTCAGACAGCTATGCCTTTCCAAATGGTGAAAGCTATTTGTCTAGGTATTCTTATCTTCCTCACTATCGTGATGTTGGCTAGCTATCCAATCGCTGCACGCTATGATTTGACTTGGAAAGAAGTCCTACAAAAAGGACTTATCTTGGCAAGTTTTAACTTTCCTTGGTTCTTCCTTATGTTAGCCATTCTCTTTCTCATTGTGATGGTTCTTTATCTGTCCGCCTTCAGTTTACTTTTAGGTGGTTCAGCCTTCCTGCTTTTTGGGTTTGGGCTCTTGGTCTTTCTCCAGACTGGATTGATGGAGAAAATTTTCGCAAAATACCAATAGGATGGCTTGTCTATGAAACTACTTTCAAGCCATAAACATTTCAAAATTCATATCGAAACTAAAATCTAAGTGTACACAAGATATTGAAAGCGTTTTTCATAAGGTGTATACTAAACACGTAAAGAATAAATCCTGCTTTTAGCAGAAAAAAGAAATCTTAGGAGAAAATCTATGTCAGATTTAAAAAAATACGAAGGTGTCATTCCAGCCTTCTACGCATGTTATGATGATCAAGGAGAAGTAAGTCCAGAGCGTACGCGTGCCTTGGTTCAATACTTCATTGATAAAGGTGTTCAAGGTCTTTATGTCAATGGTTCTTCTGGTGAATGTATCTACCAAAGCGTTGAAGACCGCAAGTTAATCTTGGAAGAAGTCATGGCAGTTGCCAAAGGTAAATTGACCATCATTGCTCACGTTGCTTGCAACAATACCAAAGATAGTATGGAACTTGCTCGTCATGCTGAAAGCTTGGGTGTAGATGCCATTGCAACGATTCCACCAATTTACTTCCGCTTGCCAGAATACTCAGTTGCTAAATATTGGAACGATATCAGTTCTGCAGCTCCAAACACAGACTACGTGATTTACAACATTCCTCAATTGGCAGGTGTTGCTCTGACTCCAAGTCTATACACAGAAATGTTGAAAAATCCTCGTGTTATCGGTGTTAAGAACTCTTCTATGCCAGTTCAAGATATCCAAACCTTTGTGAGCCTTGGTGGGGAAGACCATATCGTTTTCAACGGTCCAGATGAGCAGTTCTTAGGTGGTCGTCTCATGGGAGCTAAAGCTGGTATCGGTGGTACTTATGGTGCTATGCCAGAACTATTCTTGAAACTCAATCAGTTGATTGCTGACAAAGACTTGGAAAAAGCGCGTGAATTGCAATACGCTATCAATGCAATCATTGGCAAATTGACTGCTGCACATGGAAATATGTATGGTGTGATTAAGGAAGTCTTGAAAATCAATGAAGGACTTAACATTGGATCAGTTCGTTCACCATTGACACCAGTGACTGAAGAAGATCGCCCAGTTGTAGAAGCAGCTGCAGCCTTGATTCGTGAAACCAAGGAGCGCTTCCTCTAATCCATAAGGAGGTATTTATGACACACTACGTTGCAATTGATATCGGTGGAACCAACATCAAATATGGTTTGATCGACCAAGAAGGCCAACTTGTTGAATCGCATGAAATGCCAACAGAGGCGCATAAAGGTGGACCTCATATCTTACAAAAGACCAAAGATACTGTAGCTAGCTATTTAGAAAAAGGCCCAATAGCAGGTGTTGCCATTTCTTCTGCAGGAATGGTGGATCCAGACAAGGGTGAGATTTTCTATGCTGGGCCTCAGATTCCCAACTACGCAGGTACTCAGTTCAAGAAGGAAATCGAGACTAGCTTTAATATTCCTTGTGAGATTGAAAATGATGTCAACTGTGCAGGTCTTGCTGAAGCGGTATCTGGTTCAGGCAAGGGAGCGAGTGTGACACTTTGCTTGACCATTGGAACCGGTATCGGTGGCTGCTTGATTATGGATGGGAAAGTCTTCCATGGTTTTAGCAATTCAGCCTGCGAAGTCGGTTATATGCATATGCAGGATGGAGATTTCCAAGACTTGGCTTCTACGACAGCCTTGGTAGAGTATGTAGCAGCAGGTCATGGAGATCCAGTTGACCAGTGGAATGGCCGACGTATCTTTAAGGAAGCCACTGAAGGAAACAAAATCTGCATGGCTGGTATTGACCGGATGGTAGATTACCTAGGGAAAGGTTTGGCAAATATTTGCTACGTTGCTAATCCAGAAGTGGTTATTCTCGGTGGCGGTATCATGGGACAAGAGGCTATCCTCAAACCCAAGATTCGCACAGCCTTGAAAGATGCCTTGGTGCCAAGCCTAGCTGAAAAAACACGATTAGAATTTGCCCATCACCAAAATACAGCAGGTATGTTGGGAGCTTATTATCACTTTAAAACAAAACAATCCTAGTTTGGCTCAGCCAAACTAGGATTTTCTTACACGTTTTTGTCTACGATAGCCATTGAGTTTCTTATTTTCCCAATAGCTATTAAAGATTTTCTCCTTGCTTTCACGATTGATTTCCAAAAAATAGGCATAAATCAAATCGATAAAGAAGAGCATAGGAAGTTGAGCAGATATACGTTGAATGTAGGAAGGCTGACTGTGGCTAGCAACAAGAACGGTTTCTGTATAGGTCTGACTATCTTTATTGGGAACACTTGTAAAGAGTACAGTCTTTGCCCCCATCTCCTTAGCGTCTAATAGACTATCTAAAATAGAAGGTGTTGTGCCAGAAAGTGAGAAACCGAGTACGAGACAATTTTCATCCATAATACTGGTTGTCCAAGCAAAGCCGTCTTGATCAGTCAAGGCCTCGCAGACCACACCTAGACGCATAAAGCGCAATTTCATTTCACGAGCGACAAGGCCAGAACTACCTGTTCCAAAGAAGTAGACACGATCAGCACCTTCGATTAACTGGGCGATTCGTTCTAGTTGTTTTTCGTCAATCAAGTCCTGTGTTTGTTCTCGCATATTACTGTAGCTTCTAAGAACTCGTTTTGTCAGGGGGCTGTGGTCGGGATGTTGGCTAGCTTGATTATCTGCTTGGTGTTGGTATTGGAAAATAAATTCTCGATAACCTGTAAAACCACACTTTTTAGCAAAGCGGGTCAGAGCGGCTTGAGAGATATGTAATTTTTGAGTGACCTGCTGAGAAGATAAATCATCTGCAATGGTTTCAGATTGTAAAAAATAGCGAGCGATTTCTTGCTCTAGATCTGTTAACTCTTCAAAATGAAGATCAATAATGCTTGCGATATCTTGCGGGTTCATGATACTCCTTTATTTGAGTCTAGCTATTAATCGATAATTATTTTTTGTAGCTTTTGTAAATATTATATCATATAAAATAGTTATGTTTAAATAAAAAAACCATCAGAAACTAAATTAAAAAAGCTCACTTCTTTTCCATAATTTTCTTCTCAAATTGTGGTACAATGAAGAGTAAGATTTTAAATAGAAATGAGACTGACTTGTATGAGAAAATTTGATAGCCATTCGATTCCGATTCGGCTTAATTTATTGTTTTCAATTGTTATTTTGCTCTTTATGACCATCATTGGTCGCCTGCTTTACATGCAGGTTTTGAACAAAGATTTTTATGAGACAAAACTAGCATCGGCAAGTAAAACAAAGGTGACCACTAGTTCAGCCCGTGGACAAATCTACGATGCAACAGGGAAACCTCTCGTCGAAAACACCATCAAGCAAGTTGTATCTTTTACAAGGAACAACAAAATGACGGCTGCAGATTTGAAAGAAACAGCCAAGAAGTTGCTGGCTTATGTGGGAGTTTCTTCTCCAACATTGACTGATCGACAGTTAGCAGACTATTATCTAGCAGATCAAGATGTCTATAAGAAAGCAGTGGAAAGTTTACCACGTGAGAAGCGACTTGATTCTGATGGAAATCAATTATCTGAATCAGAGCTTTACAATAATACTGTTGAAAGTATCGATCCAAGTCAATTGACCTACTCGGATGACGAAAAGAAAGAAATTTACCTCTTTAGCCAACTTAATGCAGTTGAAAATTTTGCGACAGGGACCATTGCGACAGATTCCTTGACAGATACTCAGATTGCCTTGATAGCTTCGGCCTCTAAGAATTTACCTGGTATCAGTATTTCAACCTCGTGGGATCGAAAGGTCCTAGAGACTTCACTTTCGTCTATAGTAGGAAGTGTATCCAGTGAAAAAGCCGGTCTTCCAGCTGAAGAAGCAGATGCTTATATCAAAAAGGGTTATTCTCTAAATGACCGTGTTGGAACCTCTTATCTAGAAAAACAATATGAAGAAACCTTGCAAGGAAAACGCTCGGTGAAAGAAATCCATCTAGACAAGTATGGCAACATGGAAAGTGTCGAAAATATCGAAGATGGTACTAAAGGGAACAATATTAAACTAACCATTGATTTGGCCTTTCAAGATAGCGTGGACAATCTTCTTAAGAGTTATTTCAATTCTGAGTTAGGAAATGGAGGAGCCAAGTATTCAGAAGGTGTGTATGCAGTCGCCCTTAACCCAAAAACAGGTGCGGTTTTGTCTATGTCAGGGCTAAAACATGACTTGAAAACGGGAGATTTAACACCTGATTCCTTGGGAACAGTAACCAATGTCTTTGTCCCGGGTTCTGTTGTCAAGGCGGCGACCATCAGCTCTGGTTGGGAGAATGGAGTCTTATCAGGGAATCAGACCTTGACAGACCAACCGATTGTCTTCCAAGGTTCAGCTCCAATTAATTCTTGGTATACTCAAGCCTACGGTTCATTCCCGATTACAGCTGTGGAAGCCTTGGAGTATTCTTCTAATGCCTATATGGTTCAAACGGCTTTGGGCATTATGGGTCAGACCTATCAACCCAATATGTTTGTTTTAACTAACAATTTAGAATCCGCTATGGGGAAACTTCGTTCGACATTTGCTGAATATGGTCTTGGAGCCTCAACAGGCATTGACCTTCCAGATGAGTCAACTGGTTTTATACCAAAAGAGTATAATTTCGCTAATTACATTACCAATGCATTTGGTCAGTTTGATAACTACACCCCAATGCAATTGGCTCAGTACGTCGGCACTATTGCCAACAACGGTGTTCGGATTGCACCTCACATTGTCGAGGGTATTTATGGGAACAATGAACAAGGTGGTTTAGGAAACTTAATCCAATCTATTGATACCAAGGAAATGAATAAAATTAATATTTCTGAGTCTGATGTAGCCACTCTCCAACAAGGATTTTATCAAGTTTCTCACGGTGGAAGTTCTCTGACAACAGGTCGTGCCTTTTCAAATGGTGCAGCGGTATCCATTAGTGGGAAAACAGGTACCGCCGAAAGTTATGTTGAGGGTGGTCAAAAAGCCAACAATACCAATGCTGTGGCCTATGCACCATCAGATAATCCTCAAATCGCTGTAGCTGTTGTCTTCCCTCATAACACCAACCTTACAAATGGTGTCGGACCTTCCATTGCGCGCGATATTATCAACCTCTATAACCAACATCATCCAATGAATTAGAAAGAAACATATGCTTTATCCAACACCTATTGCTAAGCTAATTGACAGTTATTCTAAGTTACCGGGTATCGGGATTAAGACAGCTACACGTCTGGCCTTTTATACTATTGGAATGTCTGATGACGATGTCAATGAATTTGCTAAAAATCTCCTTTCTGCTAAGAGAGAGCTGACCTATTGTTCTATTTGTGGTCGTTTGACTGATGACGATCCTTGCTCTATCTGTACCGATCCAAGTCGTGATCAGACAACGATTTTAGTTCTTGAGGATAGTCGAGATGTGGCAGCCATGGAGAACATTCAAGAATACCATGGACTCTATCATGTTCTACACGGACTCATTTCTCCCATGAATGGTATCAGTCCGGACGATATCAATCTCAAGAGCCTGATGACTCGTCTGATGGATAGTGAAGTTTCAGAAGTGATTGTGGCGACCAATGCTACAGCAGATGGTGAAGCGACATCCATGTATCTTTCACGCTTGCTCAAGCCAGCTGGTATCAAGGTTACGCGTCTAGCACGAGGTCTAGCTGTGGGAGCGGACATTGAGTATGCGGATGAAGTGACGCTCTTACGAGCCATTGAAAATCGAACAGAGTTGTAAGTGGAGACAATTTAACAAACTCAATTTATTTATTTAAAAAATCAAGGAGACCGACATTTTTTATCGGTCTTTTTTTAGATTTCTTGAAGACTAGTATCAGGTTCAAGTTTCAAAAAAGAAGCAAATATGATATACTAAAGAGCGAGTATTCTAGTAGAATTAGGACAAATAATATGAAACAAACGATTATTCTTTTATACGGTGGACGTAGTGCAGAGCGTGAAGTCTCTGTTCTTTCAGCTGAGAGTGTGATGCGTGCGGTCAACTACGACCGTTTCACAGTCAAGACCTTCTTCATCAGCCAGTCAGGTGACTTTATTAAAACGCAAGAATTTAGCCAGACTCCAGGTCAAGAGGATTGTCTTATGACCAATGAAACCATTGATTGGGATAAGCAAGTTGCACCAAGTGCCATCTACGAAGAAGGGGCAGTGGTCTTTCCAGTTCTTCATGGTCCGATGGGAGAAGATGGCTCAGTTCAAGGATTCTTGGAAGTTTTGAAAATGCCTTATGTTGGTTGTAACATCTTGTCATCTAGCCTTGCCATGGATAAAATCACCACTAAGCGTGTCTTAGAATCTGTCGGGATTGCCCAAGTTCCTTATGTGGCCATTGTCGAAGGTGATGATGTGACTGCTAAAATTGCCGAAGTTGAAGAAAAATTGACTTATCCAGTCTTCACAAAACCATCAAACATGGGTTCAAGTGTCGGTATTTCTAAGTCTGAAAATCAAGAGGAACTTCGTCAAGCCTTGAAACTTGCCTTCCAATATGACAGCCGTGTCTTGGTAGAGCAAGGGGTAAATGCTCGTGAAATCGAGGTTGGTCTCTTGGGCAACTACGATGTCAAGAGTACGCTACCAGGAGAAGTAGTCAAGGATGTTGCCTTTTATGACTACGATGCCAAGTATATTGACAACAAGATTACCATGGATATCCCAGCTAAAATCAGTGATGATGTGGTAGCTGTCATGCGTCAGAATGCAGAAACTGCCTTCCGTGCCATTGGTGGTTTAGGTCTATCTCGTTGTGATTTCTTCTATACAGATAAGGGAGAGATTTTCCTAAACGAGCTCAATACCATGCCAGGTTTCACCCAGTGGTCTATGTACCCACTACTTTGGGACAATATGGGAATCAGCTACCCAGAACTAATCGAACGATTGGTTGATCTTGCCAAGGAAAGTTTTGACAAGCGCGAAGCGCATTTGCTATAAAATGAAAGAGAGGGTAGAAGCCAGAACCATCACTGCAAGGTGACTAGAGTTCTCGAGCTTCGACCCTTTTTAAAGGAGTAGAAATGAAATTAACAATCCATGAAGTGGCTCAAGTTGTAGGAGCTAAAAATGATATCAGCATCTTTGAAGACACCCAGTTAGAAAAAGCTGAGTTTGACAGTCGTTTGATTGCGACAGGAGATTTATTTGTCCCCCTCAAAGGTGCGCGTGACGGTCATGACTTTATCGAAACAGCTTTTGAAAATGGCGCTGCTGTAACCCTGTCTGAGAAAGAAATCGCAAATCATCCCTATATTCTAGTAGATGATGTCTTGACAGCCTTTCAAACCCTAGCTGCCTACTATCTTGAAAAAACAGCAGTTGATGTCTTTGCTGTTACAGGTTCAAATGGTAAAACAACAACCAAAGACATGTTGGCGCACCTGCTATCAACAACCTACAAAACTTACAAAACACAAGGTAACTACAATAATGAGATTGGCCTTCCCTACACAGTTCTCCATATGCCTGAAGGAACAGGAAAGTTGGTCTTGGAGATGGGACAGGATCACTTGGGAGATATTCATCTCTTGTCAGAATTGGCTCGTCCAAAAACAGCCATTGTGACCTTGGTTGGAGAAGCCCATTTGGCCTTTTTCAAAGACCGTTCTGAGATTGCTAAAGGAAAAATGCAAATTACAGACGGGATGGCACCTGATTCCTTGCTTTTAGTACCAGCTGACCCTATTATAGAGGACTACTTGCCAACTGATAAAAAGGTAGTTCGTTTTGGGCAAGGAGCAGAGCTGGAAATTACCGACTTGGTTGAGCGAAAGGATAGCTTGACCTTTAAGGCCAATTTCTTGGAGCAAGCCCTTGATTTGCCAGTGACTGGTAAGTACAATGCCACCAATGCTATGATTGCATCCTATGTTTCCCTACAAGAAGGAGTTTCAGAGGAGCAAATTCATCAGGCCTTCCAAAATCTTGAATTGACACGTAACCGTACCGAGTGGAAGAAAGCAGCTAATGGAGCAGATATCCTGTCAGATGTTTACAATGCCAATCCAACTGCTATGAAGCTGATTTTAGAGACTTTCTCTGCCATTCCATCCAATGAAGGTGGCAAGAAAATTGCAGTGTTGGCGGATATGAAGGAACTTGGTGACCAGTCTGTTCAGCTTCATAATCAGATGATTTTGAGTCTTTCCCCAGATGTGCTTGATACCGTTATTTTCTATGGAGAAGACATTGCTGAATTAGCCCAATTGGCCAGTCAAATGTTCCCAATCGGCCATGTTTACTACTTCAAGAAAACAGAAGACCAAGACCAATTTGAAGACCTAGTTAAGCAGGTCAAGGAAAGTCTAGGAGCTAATGACCAAATCTTGCTCAAAGGCTCTAACTCTATGAACCTAGCCAAGTTGGTAGAAAGTTTAGAAAATGAAGACAAGTGATTTTGTCAAACATTTACGTATTTCTAAATCCATTTTTCTTAAGTAGCATGGTATAATAAAATGCAGGAAAATTTTGAATCATGAGGAAGACTAGATGAATTTATGGGATATTTTCTTTACGACCCAAGCAACAGAGCCACCCAAATTTGACCTTTTTTGGTATGTCAGTATATTTACACTCTTGGCTTTGACCTTTTATACAGCCTATCGTTATCGTGAAAAGAAGGCTTATCAACGATTTTTCCAAATCTTGCAGGCAGTTCAGTTAATCCTTCTTTATGGATGGTACGGGGTTAATCATATGCCATTGTCAGAAAGCTTACCCTTTTACCATTGCCGTATGGCTATGTTTGTGGTGCTTTTGCTTCCTGGTCAGTCCAAATATCGGCAATATTTTGCATTACTAGGAACATTTGGGACATTAGCAGCCTTTGTTTATCCAGTGCCAGATCCTTATCCATTCCCGCATATTGCGATTTTATCCTTTATCTTTGGCCACTTAGCTCTCTTGGGGAACTCTCTAGTTTATCTATTGAGACAGTATAACGCGCGATTGCTGGATGTGAAGGGAATTTTTCTCATGACCTTTGCACTAAATGCCTTGATTTTTGTGGTCAATTTAGTAACAGGTGGAGATTACGGATTCTTGACAAAACCACCATTGGTTGGAGACCATGGCTTAGTAGCTAATTATTTAATCGTTTCCCTGGCCTTATCAGCAGCGATTACGTTAACAAAGAAAATCTTGGAACTATTTTTAGCACAAGAAACAGAAAAAATGATTGCAAAGAAAGCTTAGAAATGAGCTTTCTTTTTTTCATAAATCTGATTTTTGATAACTTGTTTGGAAAATAAAAAAAGCTAAGGAACGAATGTGAAAAAATGGTAAGTAAATTTAGGAAAAACTAAGCACGATTGGATTTTTTGTGTTATAATATTCTGTGAATAGCTATGCCCTATTTTAGCTATATTGAATAGAAGTTTGAAACTTGGAAGAGAGAGGATGCGATGTAATGGCTAGAGATGGTTTTTTTACAGGCTTAGATATCGGAACTAATTCGATTAAAGTATTGGTTGCCGAGCATAGAAATGGTGAACTAAACGTAATTGGTGTAAGTAATGCCAAGAGTAAAGGTGTAAAGGATGGGATTATCGTTGATATTGAAGCAGCAGCAACTGCTATCAAGTCAGCTATTTCCCAAGCAGAAGAGAAAGCTGGCATTTCAATCAAATCAGTGAATGTTGGTTTGCCTGGAAATCTTTTGCAGGTAGAACCAACTCAAGGTATGATTCCAGTTACATCTGATACAAAAGAAATTACAGATCAAGATGTTGAAAATGTTGTTAAATCAGCCTTGACAAAGAGTATGACACCAGATCGTGAAGTCATTACTTTTATTCCAGAAGAATTTATCGTAGATGGTTTCCAAGGTATTCGTGATCCACGTGGGATGATGGGGGTTCGTCTTGAAATGCGTGGTTTGCTTTACACAGGTCCACGTACTATTCTTCACAATTTACGCAAGACAGTTGAGCGCTCAGGTGTTCAAGTTGAAAATATTATTATTTCACCATTGGCTTTGGTTCGTTCAGTCTTGAACGAAGGAGAGCGTGAATTTGGAGCTACTGTGATTGATATGGGAGCAGGTCAAACAACTGTTGCTACAATCCGTAACCAAGAACTCCAGTTTACAAATATTCTTCAAGAAGGTGGAGATTATGTCACAAAAGATATCTCTAAAGTCTTGAAGACTTCACAGAAATTAGCTGAAGGATTGAAATTAAACTATGGTGAAGCCTACCCTTCACTTGCAAGCAATGAAACCTTCCAAGTTGAAGTAATTGGTGAAGTAGAGCCTGTAGAAGTTACAGAAAGCTACCTAGCAGAGATTATTTCAGCCCGCATTAAGCACATTTTTGAACAAATCAAACAAGAGTTGGAAAGAAGACATTTGTTGGATCTTCCAGGTGGGATTGTTCTGATTGGTGGAAATGCTATTTTACCAGGTGTTGTAGAACTTGCACAGGAAGTCTTTGGCGTTGGTGTCAAACTTTACGTTCCAAATCAAGTTGGAATCCGTAATCCTGCCTTTGCTCATGTGATTAGCTTGTCTGAATTTGCTGGTCAATTGACTGAGGTGCATTTATTAGCACAAAGAGCAGTCAAGGGTGAGGATACTTTGCGTCACCAACCAATTAATTTTGGTGGGATGATTCAACGCGTTACGCAAGTAGCACAACCTACCCCTATTCAACCAGTTCAAAATACTGAGGTAGAGCAATCAGCTTCTACGAACGTAGTTGCTCCGAAAGAAGATAAAGTATCTTCTCAAAATAAACCAAAAATCGCAGATCGTTTCCGTGGCTTAATCGGAAGCATGTTTGATGAATAAAAGAGGAAAAATAAACTATGACATTTTCATTTGATACAGCAGCAGCTCAAGGTGCAGTTATTAAAGTAATCGGTGTTGGTGGAGGTGGCGGTAACGCCATTAACCGCATGGTTGACGAAGGTGTTGCAGGCGTAGAATTTATCGCAGCAAACACAGATGTACAAGCTTTGAGTAGTACAAAAGCTGAGACTGTAATTCAGTTAGGCCCTAAATTGACTCGTGGTTTGGGTGCTGGCGGTCGACCTGAAGTTGGTCAAAAGGCAGCTGAAGAAAGCGAAGAAGCCTTGACTCAAGCTATTACTGGAGCAGATATGGTCTTCATTACTGCAGGTATGGGAGGTGGCTCTGGTACTGGTGCAGCTCCTGTTATTGCCCGCATTGCTAAAGATTTAGGTGCTCTTACAGTTGGTGTTGTGACACGTCCTTTCGGTTTTGAAGGAAGCAAACGTGGTCAGTATGCTGTAGAAGGAATCAATCAACTTCGTGAGCATGTGGATACTCTATTGATTATTTCAAACAACAACTTGCTTGAAATTGTTGATAAGAAAACTCCACTTCTTGAAGCTCTTAGCGAAGCAGATAACGTACTTCGCCAAGGTGTTCAAGGGATTACTGATTTGATCACAAACCCTGGTTTGATTAATCTTGACTTTGCCGATGTGAAAACAGTTATGGCAAATAAAGGAAACGCCCTAATGGGTATCGGTATCGGTAGTGGTGAAGAACGTGTGGTAGAAGCAGCTCGTAAGGCAATCTACTCACCACTTCTTGAAACAACTATTGACGGTGCTGAGGATGTTATCGTCAACGTTACTGGTGGTCTTGATTTGACTTTGATTGAAGCAGAAGAAGCTTCAGAAATTGTCAACCAAGCAGCTGGTCAAGGAGTGAACATCTGGCTCGGAACATCTATCGATGAAAACATGAAAGATGAAATTCGTGTGACAGTCGTTGCAACTGGTGTTCGTCAAGATCGTGTTGAAAAAGTTGTGGGCCATGCACCAAGACAAGCTGTCCGTCATGAACAAGCAAGTCCTAATCATGCACACAATCATAATCGTCAGTTTGATATGGCTGAAACTGCAGAAATTCCAAGTCCAGCGCCTCGTCGCACAGAAACTTCTCAAACTTCAGCATTTGGTGATTGGGACTTGCGTCGTGAGACAATTGTTCGACCAACTGATTCAGTGGTATCACCAGTTGAACGTTTCGAAGCGCCATCTTTACACGATGAGGATGAATTAGACACTCCTCCATTTTTCAAAAATCGTTAAGTAAATGAATTTGAAAGAAAATACAGAACGTGTTTTTCAACAAATAAAAGATGCAAGTCAGCAGTCAGGAAGAGAAGCCAATTCTGTTTCGGTTGTTGCTGTTACAAAATATGTAGACGTACCGACAGCGGAGGCTTTGCTTCCGCTAGGTGTGCATCATATTGGTGAAAATCGTGTGGATAAATTTCTTGAGAAATATGAAGCTTTAAAAGATAGAAATATTACCTGGCATTTGATTGGAACCTTGCAAAGACGCAAGGTCAAAGATGTCATTCAGTATGTTGATTATTTCCATGCTTTGGATTCATTAAAGCTAGCAGAGGAAATTCAAAAAAGAAGTGACCGAGTTGTTAAGTGTTTCTTACAAGTAAATATCTCAAGGGAAGAGAGCAAACATGGTTTTTCAAGGGAAGAACTACTGGAGCTCTTGCCAGAATTGGCCACCTTAGATAAAATTGAATATGTCGGCTTGATGACCATGGCTCCTTTTGAAGCTAGTAGTGATGAGTTGAAAGAAATTTTTAAAGCTACGCAGGATTTGCAACTAGAAATTAGAGAAAAACAAATTCCCAATATGCCAATGACGGACTTGAGTATGGGTATGAGTCGTGACTACAAGGAAGCGATTGAATTTGGCTCAACATTTGTCAGAATTGGTACAGCATTTTTTAAATAGGAAAGAAATATGTCTTTAAAAGATAGATTTGATAAATTTATAGATTATTTTACAGAAGATGGAGAAGATGTTGGTACTGCATTTCAGCCTAAAGCTGAAGAGCCGATTGTGACTCCAGTCCCTTCTGTTCAAGAGTTGCCTCAACAAGCTGGTAGCACGCCATCTAAAGATAAAAACATCACTCGTCTTCATGCCCGTCAACAAGAGTTGGCTATGCAAAGTCAACGTTCTACTGATAAGGTGACAATTGATGTTCGTTATCCACGTAAATACGAAGATGCCACAGATATTGTTGATTTATTAGCTGGCAACGAAAGTATTTTGATTGATTTTCAATATATGACAGAAGTTCAAGCACGTCGTTGTTTGGATTATCTGGATGGGGCGCGTCACGTTTTAGCTGGTAACATGAAAAAGGTAGCATCTACTATGTACCTGCTGACACCAGTTGATGTTGTCGTCAATATTGAAGATATCAAAATTCCAGATGAATCACAAAATGGTGAATTTGGCTTTGATATGAAACGTACGAGAGTGAGATAATGATCTTTCTCATTCGTTTTGTTCAAAATGCAGTGGATATCTATTCACTGATTTTAATCGTGTTTGCTCTGATGTCTTGGTTTCCCAATGCTTATGAATCACGTCTTGGACGCTTGATTATTAGTTTAGTGAAACCGATAATAGCTCCCTTGCAACGTTTGCCCCTCCAGATTGCAGGTCTTGACTTGTCTGTTTGGATTGCGGTATTACTAGTTCACTTCCTAGGGGAACAATTGATTCGACTTTTAGTGATCTTTCTATGAACAAGATGATTTATCAACACTTTTCTAAGAATGATTCGTCTTTTATTGATAAGGGAGTAGAATGGATAAAAAAGGTAGAAGATTCTTATTCTCCTTTTTTAACACCCTTTGTAAATCCCCATCAAGAAAAGATTTTAAAAGTTCTAGCATCAACCAACGGCATCTCCTACATGAGCAGTCGGCAGTTTCTTGAAACTGAATATGTGCGGATACTCCTGTATCCTGATTATTTTGAGCCGGAATTTTCTGATTTTGAACTATCCTTGCAAGAAATTGTCTATCCTAATAAGTTTGAACGCTTAACGCATGCAAAAATATTAGGGACTGTTTTAAATCAGCTGGGAATTGATAGGAAGCTATTTGGTGATATCTTAGTCAACGAAGAGAGAGCACAGATTATCATTAATCGACAGTTTATGCTCCTTTTTCAAGATGGTATTACGAAAATTGCTCGTTTACCGGTTCGTCTAGAAGAACGGCATTTTACTGAGAAAATTGCTACAGTAGAAGATTATCAAGAATTAGATATTTGTATTGCTAGTTCTAGATTAGATGTTTTTCTAGCAGGTGTCTTCAAGCTGTCTAGAAATCAGGCAAGTCAGTTAATTGAAAAACAGGCAGTCCAAGTGAATTACCATTTAGTTGAAAAATCAGATTATACAGTTCAAGTTGGTGATCTGATTAGTGTAAGGAAATTTGGTCGATTGAAACTCGTTAGAGATAATGGGCAAACAAAAAAAGATAAAAAGAAATTAACGGTCCAATTGTTATTAAGTAAGTGAGGAAAAATATGCCAATTACATCGTTAGAAATCAAAGATAAAACTTTTAGCACACGCTTCAGAGGGTTTGATCAAGAAGAAGTAGATGAGTTTTTAGATATTGTAGTCCGTGATTATGAAGATTTGGTTCGCTCTAATCATGATAAGGATTTACAAATTAAGAGTTTGGAAGAGCGTTTGTCTTACTTTGATGAGATGAAAGATTCATTGAGTCAATCTGTATTGATTGCACAAGATACAGCAGAGCGAGTAAAACAAGCTGCAACGGAACGTTCAAACAATATTATCCAACAAGCAGAGCAAGATGCCCAACGTTTGTTGGAAGAAGCTAAGTACAAGGCAAATGAAATTCTTCGTCAAGCAACTGACAATGCCAAGAAGGTTGCTGTTGAAACAGAAGAATTAAAAAACAAGAGTCGTGTCTTCCATCAACGTCTTAAATCTACAATTGAGAGCCAGTTAGCAATTGTTGAATCTTCAGATTGGGAAGATATTCTTCGCCCAACAGCTACTTATCTTCAGACAAGTGATGAGGCCTTCAAAGAAGTGGTCAGCGAAGTCTTAGGTGACTCTGTCTTGCAACAACATCCAGAGGAAGAACCAATTGATATTACTCGCCAGTTTTCTCCCGAGGAAATGGCAGAGTTGCAAGCGCGCATCGAAGCGGCCAATAAGGAACTTGCAGAAGCCGAAGCAAGAGCTGAGCAGGAACAAGTGGTTTCACCAGCTCCGGTTGTTGAAGAAAGCCCAGCTCATCCAGTTGGTCCAATGTATGAAGAGCCAGAAGTAGCTCCAAGCCATTACTCAGGACCAACACCAGCTACTGAAGCTGTAAACTCAGAACCAGGTTTTGCGGCACCGCAAGAATCTGTTACAATTTTATAAGAAATAATTTGAGAACAATATCTTATCCTTATATTTCCAGCGAGCAGGAGATGGTGTGAGTCCTGCAATCCCTAATGATAAGATTATCCTCTCAAAAACTCAAGTCTGAAGCTAGTAAGACTTGACGTTCCCCACGTTACGGGATAAGAGGGAGAAAGACTAAATCTTTTTCCGAATAAAGGTGGTACCACGATTTTCGTCCTTTTTGGCAGTCGTGGTTTTTAATTTGTTATTATTTATAAAGGAGATACCATGAAACTCAAAGATACCCTTAACCTTGGGAAAACAGCTTTCCCAATGCGTGCAGGACTTCCTACCAAAGAGCCAGTTTGGCAAAAGGAATGGGAAGATGCAAAGCTTTATCAACGTCGTCAAGAATTGAACCAAGGAAAACCTCATTTCACCTTGCATGATGGCCCTCCATACGCTAACGGAAATATCCACGTTGGACACGCTATGAACAAGATTTCAAAAGATATCATTGTTCGTTCTAAGTCTATGTCAGGATTTTATGCTCCTTATATTCCAGGTTGGGATACACATGGTCTGCCAATCGAGCAAGTTTTGGCAAAACAAGGTGTCAAACGTAAAGAAATGGACTTGGTTGAGTACTTGAAACTTTGCCGTGAATACGCTCTTTCTCAAGTAGATAAACAACGCGAAGACTTCAAACGTTTAGGTGTTTCTGGTGACTGGGAAAATCCATATGTGACTTTGACTCCTGACTATGAAGCAGCTCAAATCCGTGTATTTGGTGAGATGGCTAATAAAGGTTATATCTACCGTGGTGCAAAACCAGTTTACTGGTCTTGGTCATCTGAGTCAGCCCTTGCTGAAGCGGAGATTGAATACCATGATTTGGTTTCAACTTCCCTTTACTATGCCAACAAGGTAAAAGATGGCAAAGGTGTTCTAGATACAGATACTTATATCGTAGTCTGGACAACAACTCCATTTACCATCACAGCTTCTCGTGGTCTGACTGTTGGTGCAGATATTGATTACGTTTTGGTTCAACCTGCTGGTGAAGATCGCAAGTTTGTGGTTGCTGCAGAATTGTTGGCTAGCTTGTCTGAGAAGTTTGGTTGGGGTGATGTTCAAGTTTTGGCAACTTACCGTGGTCAAGAATTGAACTACATCGTAACAGAACACCCATGGGATACAGCTGTAGATGAGTTGGTTATCCTTGGTGATCACGTTACCACTGACTCTGGTACTGGTATTGTCCATACAGCCCCTGGTTTTGGTGAGGACGACTACAATGTTGGTATTGCTAATGGTCTTGAAGTCGCAGTGACTGTTGACGAACGTGGTATCATGATGAAGAATGCTGGTCCTGAGTTTGAAGGTCAATTCTATGATAAGGTTGTCCCAACTGTTATTGAAAAACTTGGTAACCTCCTTCTTGCCCAAGAAGAAATCTCTCACTCATACCCATTTGACTGGCGTACTAAGAAACCAATTATCTGGCGTGCAGTACCACAATGGTTTGCCTCAGTTTCTAAATTCCGCCAAGAAATCTTGGATGAAATTGAAAAAGTGAAATTCCACTCAGAATGGGGTAAAGTCCGTCTTTACAATATGATTCGTGACCGTGGCGACTGGGTTATCTCTCGTCAACGTGCTTGGGGTGTTCCGCTTCCTATCTTCTATTCTGAAGATGGTACAGCGATCATGACTGCTGAAACTATTGAACACGTGGCTCAACTTTTTGAGGAACATGGTTCAAGCATTTGGTGGGAACGTGATGCCAAAGACCTCTTACCAGAAGGATTTACTCATCCAGGTTCACCAAATGGCGAGTTCAAAAAAGAAACTGATATCATGGACGTTTGGTTTGACTCAGGTTCATCATGGAATGGAGTGGTAGTAAACCGTCCTGAGTTGACTTACCCAGCAGACCTTTACCTAGAAGGTTCTGACCAGTACCGTGGTTGGTTCAACTCATCACTCATCACATCAGTTGCTAACCATGGCGTAGCACCTTACAAACAAATCTTGTCACAAGGTTTTGCCCTTGATGGTAAAGGTGAGAAGATGTCTAAATCTCTTGGAAATACCATTGCTCCAAGTGATGTTGAAAAACAATTTGGTGCTGAAATCTTGCGTCTCTGGGTAACAAGTGTTGACTCAAGCAATGACGTGCGTATTTCTATGGATATCTTGAGCCAAGTCTCTGAAACTTACCGTAAGATCCGTAACACTCTTCGTTTCTTGATTGCCAATACATCTGACTTTAACCCAGCTCAAGATGTAGTCGCTTACGATGAACTTCGTTCAGTTGATAAGTACATGACGATTCGCTTTAACCAACTTGTCAAGACCATTCGTGATGCCTATGCGGACTTTGAATTCTTGACAATCTACAAGGCCTTGGTGAACTTTATCAACGTTGATTTGTCAGCCTTCTACCTTGATTTTGCTAAAGATGTTGTTTACATCGAAGGTGCCAAATCACTGGAACGCCGTCAAATGCAAACTGTTTTCTATGACATTCTTGTCAAAATCACTAAACTCTTGACACCAATCCTTCCTCACACAGCAGAGGAAATCTGGTCATATCTAGAGTTTGAAGCCGAAGACTTCGTTCAATTGTCAGAATTGCCAGAAGCAGAAACTTTTGCTAACCAAGAAGAAATCTTGGATACATGGGCAGCCTTCATGGACTTCCGTGGACAAGCTCAAAAAGCCTTGGAAGAAGCGCGTAATGCCAAAGTTATCGGTAAATCACTTGAAGCACACTTGACAGTTTATCCAAATGAAGTGGTGAAAACTCTGCTCGAAGCAGTAAACAGCAATGTAGCTCAACTTTTGATCGTGTCAGACTTGACCATCGCAGAGGGACCAGCTCCAGAAGCTGCTGTTAGCTTCGAAGATGTAGCCTTTACAGTTGAACGCGCTGCAGGTGAAGTATGTGACCGTTGCCGTCGTATCGACCCAACAACAGCAGAACGTAGCTACCACGCAGTCATCTGTGACCACTGTGCAAGCATCGTAGAAGAAAACTTTGCGGAAGCAGTCGCAGAAGGATTTGAAGCGAAATAGGTTTGTTGTATGATACAAATAAGGAAAAGGATTGTCAAACAGTCCTTTCCTTTTTGGTTTTGACTAGCTTTTTTGTGAAAAATTGTGTAAAATAGAATAGATAAACGAGGGAAAACCTCGGAAAATTTAAAGGAGAATCCATCTAATGGTAAAATTGGTTTTTGCTCGCCACGGTGAGTCTGAATGGAACAAAGCTAACCTTTTCACTGGTTGGGCTGATGTTGATTTGTCTGAAAAGGGAACACAACAAGCGATTGACGCTGGTAAATTGATCAAAGAAGCTGGTATCGAATTTGACCAAGCTTACACTTCAGTATTGAAACGTGCTATCAAAACAACGAACTTGGCTCTTGAAGCTTCTGACCAATTGTGGGTTCCAGTTGAAAAATCATGGCGCTTGAACGAACGTCACTACGGTGGTTTGACTGGTAAAAACAAAGCTGAAGCTGCTGAGCAATTTGGTGATGAGCAAGTTCACATCTGGCGTCGTTCATACGATGTATTGCCTCCAAACATGGACCGTGATGATGAGCACTCAGCTCACACTGACCGTCGTTACGCTTCACTTGACGACTCAGTTATCCCAGATGCTGAAAACTTGAAAGTGACTTTGGAACGTGCCCTTCCTTTCTGGGAAGATAAAATCGCTCCAGCTCTTAAAGATGGTAAAAACGTATTCGTAGGAGCTCACGGTAACTCAATCCGTGCCCTTGTAAAACACATCAAAGGTTTGTCAGATGACGAAATCATGGACGTGGAAATCCCTAACTTCCCACCATTGGTATTCGAATTCGACGAAAAATTGAACGTAGTTTCTGAATACTACCTTGGAAAATAAAAAATTGTAAGTCTAGAATTGATTTCTAGGCTTTTTATGTTAGTATGGTAGTATGATAAGTAATAAAAAACAAGATTATGTACTGACCTACAAGCAACCAGCGTCAACAACATATAAGGGTTGGGAAGAAGAGGCCTTACCGATAGGTAATGGTTCTTTAGGGGCAAAAATATTTGGTCTTATAGGGGCTGAACGGATTCAATTCAATGAAAAAAGTCTCTGGTCTGGTGGTCCACTTCCTGATAGTTCAGATTATCAGGGTGGAAATCTTCAGGATCAGTATGTTTTTTTAGGTAAGATTCGGCAGGCTTTGGAGAAGAGAGACTACAATACTGCTAAGGAACTGGCTGAACATCACCTGGTCGGGCCCAAAACGAGTCAATATGGGACCTATCTGTCTTTTGGGGATATTCATATTGAGTTTAGCAAGCAAGGCAAGACTTTGTCTCAGGTGACGGATTACCAGAGACAGCTGAATATCAGTAAGGCGCTTGCGACGACTTCTTATGTCTATAAGGGAACGAAATTTGAACGTGAAGCTTTTGCGAGTTTTCCAGATAATCTCTTGGTTCAGCGCTTTACTATGGAAGGGGCGGAAACTCTAGATTTTACTATAGAACTGTCGCTGAGTCGTGATTTGGCTTCTGATGGAAAGTATGAGCAGGAGAAGTCTGATTATAAGAAATGCCAGCTGGATATCTCTGCTTCTCATATCTTGATGAAGGGGCGGGTCAAGGACAATGCCCTCCAATTTGCTAGTTGTCTAGCTTGGGAAACAGATGGGGATATTAGAGTTTGGTCAGATAAGGTTCAGATATCAGGAGCCAGTTATGCCAATCTTTTCTTGGCTGCTAAGACTGATTTTGCCCAAAATCCTGCTAGTAATTATCGCAAGAAAATAGATTTAGAGCAACAGGTAAAGGACTTAGTGGATATAGCTAAAGAAAAGGGCTATACCCAATTGAAATCAAGGCATATTGAGGACTACCAAGCATTATTCCAGCGTGTTCAATTGGATTTGGAAGCTGATGTTGACGTATCCACTACAGATGATTTGCTAAAAAATTATAAGCCACAAGAGGGACAGGCTTTGGAGGAGCTGTTCTTCCAGTATGGACGGTATTTATTGATTAGTTCTTCTAGAGACTGTCCAGATGCTCTACCAGCTAACCTACAAGGGGTCTGGAATGCGATCGACAATCCTCCTTGGAATTCGGACTATCACTTGAATATCAACCTGCAGATGAATTATTGGCCAGCCTATGTGACTAACCTCTTAGAAACGGCTTTTCCGGTTATCAACTATATCGATGATTTGCGGGTCTATGGTCGCCTAGCGGCTGCAAGGTATGCAGGCATCGTTTCTCAGGAAAGGGAGGAGAATGGTTGGCTGGTTCATACTCAAGCGACTCCTTTTGGCTGGACGGCACCTGGTTGGGATTATTACTGGGGGTGGTCACCAGCTGCCAATGCTTGGATGATGCAAACTGTTTATGAAGCCTATTCATTTTATAGGGATCAAGACTATCTCAGGGAGAAAATTTATCCCATGTTGAGGGAAACCGTTCGTTTTTGGAATGATTTTTTACATGAGGATCAGCAGGCGCAGCGTTGGGTCTCTTCTCCGTCTTATTCGCCAGAACATGGGCCGATTTCGATTGGCAATACCTATGACCAATCTCTGATTTGGCAGTTATTTAATGATTTTATTCAGGCTGCTCAGGAATTGGGGCTGGATGCGGATTTGTTGACTGAAGTCAAAGAAAAATTTGATTTACTAAATCCTCTGCAAATCACTCAATCTGGTCGAATCAGGGAGTGGTATGAGGAGGAAGAGCAGCATTTTCAAAATGAGAAAGTGGAGGCCCAACATCGTCACGCTTCCCATCTAGTGGGACTCTATCCTGGAACTCTCTTTAGTCATAAGGGGCAAGACTATCTTGATGCGGCACGTGCTAGCCTCAATGATCGTGGAGATGGGGGAACAGGCTGGTCCAAGGCTAATAAGATCAATCTCTGGGCGCGTTTGGGAGATGGCAATCGAGCCCATAAATTATTAGCAGAGCAGTTAAAGACATCCACCTTGCCCAATCTTTGGTGTAGCCATCCACCTTTTCAGATAGATGGTAATTTTGGTGCTACTAGTGGTATGGCAGAAATGTTACTCCAGTCTCATACAGCTTATCTGGTGCCTCTAGCCGCCCTACCTGATGCCTGGTCATCAGGTTCTGTTTCAGGCTTAATGGCACGTGGACATTTTGAAGTTAGCATGAGGTGGGAGGATAAAAAACTCTTACAGATGAGCATTTTATCAAGGAGTGGAGGAGATTTGCGAGTCTCTTATCCAGGTATTGAAAAAAGTGTGATTGAAGTCAATCAAGAAAAAGCAGAAGTGAAATGTATGGGGAAAGATTGTATTTCAGTGGAGACTGGAGAAGGCGATATGGTTCAATTTTATTTTTAAGAAGGTGATAGAAGGCAGTAATTTGATACTGCCTTTTAATAAGGATTTAAGAATGTAAGCAGTTTCCAACTAGTTGAAAAAGCGTTATAATGGTAGTAGGAAGTAATTTGTTTGAGAGAGGGTGGGTCTGATGGCTTATATTGAAATGAAACACTGTTACAAGCGTTATCAGGTTGGGGACACGGAGATTGTGGCCAATCGTGATGTGAATTTTGAGATTGAAAAGGGTGAATTGGTTATTATTCTAGGTGCATCTGGTGCAGGTAAGTCAACGGTTCTTAACCTTCTTGGGGGAATGGATACCAATGATGAGGGGGAAATCTGGATTGATGGTGCCAATATTGCAGACTATAGTTCCCACCAGCGTACCAATTACCGCCGCAATGATGTAGGCTTTGTTTTTCAGTTTTATAATCTAGTTTCCAATCTAACCGCTAAGGAAAATGTGGAGTTGGCTTCAGAAATCGTGACAGATGCCTTGAATCCTGAACAGGTCTTGACAGATGTAGGTCTGGCTCATCGTCTCAATAATTTTCCAGCCCAGCTTTCTGGAGGGGAGCAACAGCGAGTCTCCATTGCACGCGCGGTAGCCAAAAATCCTAAAATCCTCCTTTGTGATGAACCGACTGGGGCCTTGGATTATCAAACGGGTAAGCAGGTTTTGAAAATCCTCCAAGACATGTCTCGTCAAAAGGGAGCGACGGTGATCATCGTGACTCATAATGGAGCTTTGGCGCCCATTGCTGATCGCGTGATTCATATGCACGATGCCAGTGTCAAGGATGTGGTGATCAACCAGCATCCTCAGGATATCGACAGTTTGGAGTACTAGCATGATCAAGCGAAAAACCTATTGGAAGGACTTAATTCAGTCCTTCACAGCCTCCAAGGGGCGTTTTTTATCCATCTTAACCTTGATGATGTTAGGGTCTCTAGTCCTAGTAGGCCTCAAAGTGACTAGCCCAAACATGGAGGTGACAGCTAATGCTTATTTAACAACTGCTCAAACCTTGGATTTGGCAGTCATGTCTAACTATGGTTTGGATCAAGCAGATCAAGAAGAACTAGAACAGACGGAGGGCGCAGAGGTTGAGTTTGGCTATTTGACAGATGTGACTATGGAGAATGGGCAGAATGCCATTCGGCTGTACTCCAAACCAGAGAGAATTTCAACCTTTCAGCTAAGAGAGGGACGACTTCCTAAGTCCGACAAGGAAATCGCTTTGGCCACTCATTTGCAAGGCCAATACAGCGTGGGACAGGAGATTAGTTTTAAAGAAAAAGAAGAGGGTCATTCCTCTTTAAAAGACCATACTTATACCATTACTGGTTTTGTGGATTCAGCTGAAATCCTCTCCCAGCGAGATATGGGCTACGCAGCAAGTGGAAGTGGGACTCTGACAGCCTATGGGGTGATTTTACCTAGTCAGTTTGATCAGAAAGTCTACAATATAGCTCGTTTAAAATATCAAGATTTGTCAGGTTTAAATGCTTTTTCAGCAACTTATGAAGAAAAATCCAAACAGCATCAGGAAGACCTAGAACAAGCTTTGTCAGATAATGGCAAGGCACGTTTGCAACTCTTGAAAAAAGAAGGCCAAGAGTCTCTAGACAAAGGCCAAGAGACCCTTGACAAGGCTGATACTAATTTGCAGGAAGGCAAGCGTCGTTTAGCAGTTGCTCAAGCTCGTTTACAGGCTCAGGAAAGTCAACTAGCCTTGCTTCCTCAAACTCAGAGAGAGCAGGCCAGTGCTCAACTTACCCAAGCCAAGCAGGAATTGAGTAAGGAAGAGGATAAACTAAAGCAGGCTGAACAAAATCTAGCCCAAGAAAAGGAAAAACTAGAAAAACATCAGCAAGCCTTGGATGATTTAGCTGAGCCCAAGTATCAAGTATATAATCGTCAGACCATGCCTGGCGGTCAAGGCTATCTCATGTACAGTAATGCTTCAGCCAGTATTCGGGCAGTGGGCAATATCTTTCCTGTAGTGCTTTATGCCGTAGCAGCTATGGTGACCTTTACAACTATGACTCGTTTTGTGGATGAAGAGCGAACTCATGCAGGGATTTTTAAGGCCTTGGGTTATCGCAGTAAGGATATTATCGCCAAATTTCTCCTCTACGGTCTAGTAGCTGGAACTGTCGGAACAGCTCTGGGTAGCATACTTGGACATTATTTACTAGCCGGTGTGATTTCAAGTGTCATTACAAAAAGCATGGTGGTGGGAGAAACCCAGATTCAGTTCTATTGGACCTATAGCTTACTGGCTCTTGTCTTGAGTTGGTTGGCGAGTGTGTTACCAGCCTACTTGGTAGCTCGTAGGGAACTTCATGATGAAGCAGCCCAGCTTTTATTACCTAAACCTCCTGTTAAAGGAGCTAAAATCTTACTAGAGCGCATCGGTTTTATCTGGCGTCGTCTCAGTTTTACCCATAAGGTAACAGCCCGTAATATCTTCCGTTATAAACAGCGGATGTTGATGACGATCTTTGGTGTGGCAGGTTCAGTCGCTCTGCTCTTTGCAGGTTTGGGAATTCAATCCTCTGTAGCAGGAGTTCCGTATAGACAGTTTCAACAAATCCAACAGTATCAAATGATTGTCTCTGAAAATCTTAGTGCGACCAATCAAGACAAGGCAAATCTAGAAGAAGTGTTGAAAGGTCAGGCTATTCAAGCCTACCAGAAAATTTATTCTAAGACGCTAGACAAGGATTTTAAAGGCAAGGCTGGTCTTCAGACTGTTACTCTTATGATGACAGAGAAGGAGGATTTGACTCCCTTTATCCATCTGCAACATCATCAGCAGGAGCTGACATTAAAAGATGGCATCGTTATTACAGCTAAACTTGCCCAGCTGGCAGGTGTCAAGGTTGGACAAACTCTAGAAATTGAAGGTAAGGAATTAACGGTTGCTGCTATTACTGAGAACTACGTTGGTCACTTTATTTATATGAGTCAGGCTAGCTATGAGCAAATTTACGGCCAGCTACCCCAAGCCAACACTTATCTGGTTTCGCTAAGGGATACCAGTGCAACTAGTATCGAAAGGCAGGCCGGCTTACTTATGAATCAAGCTGCGGTGTCCAGCGTTGTCCAAAATGCTTCAGCCATTCGACTCTTTGACTCCGTCGCTAGCTCACTCAATCAGACTATGACCATCTTGGTCATCGTATCGGTTCTGTTGGCTATCGTTATCCTTTACAATCTAACCAACATTAACGTAGCTGAGAGAATCCGTGAACTCTCCACTATCAAGGTTCTCGGTTTTCATAATAATGAAGTCACTCTCTACATTTACCGTGAGACGATTGTGCTGTCCCTTGTGGGAATCGTACTTGGTTTGGTATCTGGTTTCTATTTACATCAATTTTTGATTCAAATGATTTCGCCTGCTACTATTCTCTTTTATCCGCAGGTAGGCTGGGAAGTCTATGTAATCCCAGTGGCAGCAGTAAGCATCATTTTGACCTTGCTTGGTTTCTTCGTCAATCATCATCTGAGAAAGGTTGATATGCTTGAAGCCTTGAAATCTGTAGAGTAAGGTAGTTGTTTTTAGTAGCTTGAACTTATATTTACTCGTAAATCATGACCATCCGTCAAACGGGTGGTTTGTCCCAGAGCTATAAGCCCAAATTACCAGCCAGCGCCTCAAGACGCTGGCTTTCACGTTGTTCAAGCCTTATTGCTCTTGACTCGTCACTTGCCTCTTAAAGAGGCTTTAGTATTACTTACCACTATCCCTAAAGGGATCCTCATATTCTTTTACACTCAATTTATCTAGTGCTATATCATGTTTTACTCGTTCTCGAATTTTCATACTCGTGAAGAAATCATCCACTGGATAATTTCTTTAATCTTGAATATATTTCTTAATTGTGGCTTCATTGAGTCCAACCGTACTCACATAATAACCTTCCGCCCAGAAATGCCGATTCCCAAACTTGTACTTGAGATTGGCGTGTTTGTCAAACATCATGAGTGCACTTTTTCCTTTTAAATAACCCATGAAACTCGAAACACTTATCCTTGGTGGAATACTTACTAACATGTGTACATGGTCTGGCATTAAGTGATCCTCGATAATTTCAACTCCTTTATAACTACACAAGCGATGAAATATTTCGCCTAAACTACTTCGATATTGATTATAGATGACTTTTCGTCTATACTTAGGGGTGAACACAATGTGATAGAACAGTGCCACTTTGTGTGCGATAAACTATGAGCCTTTTGTGCCATATTTTTCTCCTTTCGCTTTACAATTGGCTTGAACACCTTTATTGTATTGCGTTTGGAGTTTTTTTGTCTCGCACCTAGCGGAGCGAGACGGACTAATAGTCACATAATTATAAGGCTGATAGTATTAATTTCACTATCAGCCTTACAGGTTATTTAACGTTTCAGAAAAACTATAATGTCAAGATTAACTAAACAGTATCTAATTCTTTCAAATAATTTTCTATCTTCATCAACATTAAAGGATTGTTATAAATCTTACATAACTCTCTTGCTTCTATATAATAATTTTTGACTTGTTCTTTGTCTAGAAATTTAGCTCCAGCATTTCCTACAAGAATAAGTAGAGGAGCCAGTTGGTAGCTTGTCTGTCTTTGTTTACAGAGTTCAATCGTCTCAAGAGCTTCTTGGATGGCTTCATTATATTTTTCCTTTGATACTAGGTAGTGAGCGTAGTTGTAACGAACTCTGATGTAGCCAAATAAAAACTCTTGATGCTCAAAATTTTTTGTCTGATATAACTCCATCAAATGAGAGTAGTTTGCCTCATATTCTTGTTCACGACCCACTAAGGAATAGAAATTAGATAGAGTATTCAATGCCTTTAAATAAATCAGAGTATTTGAGGAGACTTTTAATAATATATTTTCCAATGAAGAAATTGCCTCACACTTACTGTCATATTGATAGAAGTCAATAATAGCTTTAATCCATTCAAGATAAGTTCGGTCTTCTAGTGTTAGAAAAGTACTTCGTTCAATCTCTATTCTATAAATATATTCCAAATTATCATAATTTCTGTCATCTAATAGTCGAGCAGATAATTGCTTGAAATTAGAGAGGTTAGATTTAATTTCAATTTGTTCATTAAAAAAATAATCTAATGGCACTTCGAGCCGTTGTGAGAGTTTGAACAAAAGGTCTGCGGAGGGAATGAAATGCCCTCTCTCAATTTTACTAATCTGACTTTGTTCACAAATTCCTTCTGCAAGAGTTTGTTGGGAGAGTCTCAACTCTTTTCAATCTGAATTTCTCTGCGAGTGTATTCATTAAAGATAATAAACCTTCCTATTTACTTAATTTCATTATAAAATTTTTAGTTCAAAATAGTAAGTTAAAGAAACAAATAATTCTTTATGGTAATAAATAAAAAAAAGTCAAAAATTACATAAAAATGCTTGGCTACATAAAATATATCTGTTAAAATAAGAATAACGAAAAAGAAAAGGGTTTCACGAATGAAGAAAAATTGTGGAATTCAAAAATTAGCTATATTAGCATTACTAGGGGTTTTTACGTTTAGTAATACAATTCCTTACCAACAGTTTATTCAGAAGAATAAACAATTGAAGATTTGAGTGCAATCACAAAAGAAGTCCAATGGTCTTGATGTTGGGAAGGCTGATTGATGTCGTATTACTTTAAAATTCAACTATTAGAGAAAGGTATTCTTATGAGAGCTTGTAACAATACCAGATAGATATAAGAATGGAGATGTTTGATAAAATGCTTTCATAGCTAACCAACTGTTGAAAATTATGAGTTACAAAATCTAAGGTATTTAAGATTAGTTTATAAAATTAGGTCTCTGCCTGTAGAAAGGAACGTGCAGTTAGAAAGGAGGAAAAAATAGGATACTATAATTCAGACTGAGATTTCTAATTAAAATATGTAGTTGCATCATCCCTTGCCGTTTTGGCATTTAGTTTGGCTCTTCCTGTTTTGGTAGCTTCTCACCGTGGTGGCGAGTGGACCTATGGAGGCTATCGTGATCCAAATAATTGGGGAGCAAATTACATTTGATGCGGGATGGTAAAGAATAATTGAAGAAGATTCTTTTATCAATAGTTTAGTAAGCTTGTTAGTTTATAGAGGGCAGGGGTATTTCTGCCCTCTGCTTTAGAATAAGGAATGCACTATGAAAAAATTATTTATACTCATATCCAACCTGCTTGCTAGTTTGTTCTTTGTTTGGGTATTTACCATTTGGACTGATACATATGTTTCCCATTATTACCCCAACGTTGTTGTACGTGATTCTTCCCCTGAAACAACTTTTCAGCATGTTGCTACACGCTTGGAAAAACTAGCAGAAGAAACGGATAGCTTTATTGCGATTCAACACCAGGATCCTAACTCAGAAGGTACTCCAGTGTTTTCTTATACGACCTTTGGGAACGGAAAGTTGCCTGATGGGCTACAGGAAAAAAATCTAGAAGATGCTCAAAGTAGTAGTGTTGAAACAAACTATTTTGTATTCAATGGAAACCTAGATATTCACTTGCTAAGGGAGGAGCTAAGTCAACTTGGCTTGACTAACATGCACCTGACAATTCCATCTAAACTATCTACGTTAATGGCTATCTTTAGTAACGGATTTCAGTTAATCAGTCTATTGATTTTCATCTTAACCTTTGGAGCACTGACTTTAATTAGTCAAATTAGCCAATTACGTTCGTCGGGCATTCGCCTCATTTCAGGAGAGAAACGGTGGTCCATTTTCCTTAGACCAGTTGGTGAGGATTTGAAAGGGATAGCTGTTGGTTTCAGTTTAGCTGGCGTGCTCGCCATTCTTATGCAAAAAATTCTGTCGCTTCCAACGCAATCCCTAATGACCATAGGAGCAGGCTTGCTCTGTTATAATCTCATCTTGTTGTCGATCTCCCTGTTTTTCGCTCAACTCTTCGCAGTTGGGATAAAAAAGATACACCTGATGCAGATTATAAAAGGGCAAGTGCCTGTCAGAGGAATCATTAGTTTGATTTTAATCGGTCAACTATTAGCGATTATTATTGTAACGCTGGGAATAGGGAGTAGCTTAAAGTATTCCCAAGCCTGGCAACAGCATCGGATTGGACAAGAGGTTTGGAGTCAGGAAAGGCAACTGACTATCCTATCAATCAGCCGTGAAGGAACGAGTCCTGGTTTTGATGAACAAGCTCAAAGAAAACTCAGAACTTGGTATCAATTGATGGATCTGGCTGTTTCAGAACAAAAGGCTTTCTTATCTAGACACCAGTTAATTGACCGTACTTTGCAAAATGGCATGGCTTCCTCCAAAAACTTGACAACCTCTACAGAATGGCACAATTACAGCCCGAATGGCAATGTCCTTATCGTCACACCGCAATACTTGGAGCGTCAAAACATTCCTGTAGATACAACTATTAAGCAAAAGATGAATCACCTTGATGTAGGGGAGTTTGTCTTATTGCTGCCTGAACACCTCCGTTCAGAGGAAGAACATTATAAATCTGTTTTTGAAGACGACTTAACCAGTCGCATGTCTAGTAAAGATGAACGACAGCAAATGACTGCTACGGTAGGTTATTTGGAATCAGGTCATGATCGTTTTGTGTATAATACGACCCCTATTTCTTACCAGCAGTTTTTGAAAGATCCAATCATCATTGTTATAACACCCCAATCAACTGGTCCACAGTCCATTGTGTTTTGGGTAGACGCAGTACAGAACTACGTTCTCTTTAATCAATTGTCTGATGCCCAGGAGCTTATCCAGAGACAAGGCATTGAAAATTGGGTCTCAGAAATGCAAACAGGTTACCACAACTACATCACATTATTGGATAATATCCAGAGGGAACGTTGGGTAATGCTAGCAGGAGCTGTGCTTGGGATTGCAACTTCAATCTTGTTGTTTAACACTATGAATAGGCTCTACTTTGAAGAATTTAGACGTGCCATTTTTATCAAACGCATTGCAGGTCTCAGGTTCTTAGAAATCCATCGCACTTATCTCTTTGCTCAACTGGGTGTGTTTTTACTGGGATTTGTTGCGAGTGTATTTCTTATGGTAGAGATAGTAGTTGCTTTCTTAGTCTTGTTACTCTTTACTGGTCTATCTCTTTTACAGTTACATGTCCAAATGCAGAAAGAAAACAAGATGTCCATGCTTGTTTTGAAGGGAGGTTAATATGATTGAACTTAAACAGGTGAGTAAATCTTTTGGAGAACGAGAGTTATTTTCGAATCTTTCAATAACATTTGAGGCTGGAAAAGTCTATGCCTTAATTGGTTCAAGTGGTAGCGGAAAAACAACCTTGATGAACATGATTGGGAAATTAGAATCTTATGATGGGACGATTTTTTACCGAGGTAAAGACTTGACCAATTATAAATCGAGTGATTTTTTCCGTCACGAATTGGGCTACCTCTTCCAGAACTTTGGCTTAATTGAAAACCAAAGTATTGAAGAAAACCTTAAGCTAGGTCTCATTGGTCAAAAGTTGAGTCGGGCGGAACGGCGGTTGAGGCAGAAGCAGGCTTTAGAACAGGTCGGCCTGGATTATCTTGACCTAGATAAGCGCATCTTTGAGTTATCGGGCGGAGAATCGCAACGGGTTGCCTTGGCAAAAGTTATCTTAAAGAATCCACCCTTTATTCTGGCAGATGAGCCAACAGCTTCAATAGACCCAGCAACCTCTCAGTTGATTATGGAGATTTTGCTATCTCTTCGAGATGATAATAGGCTAATCATTATCGCAACACATAATCCGGCAATTTGGGAGATGGCTGATGAAGTGTTCACGATGGATCGTCTGAAATAAAAATCCTTGTTTTTAATTGCACGATGAGTTACTGAAATATTATCATGAATCAATAATTGGAGTTAATTTAGAATTGTACTTTATTAATATTGAGGTAACTTTTTCTTGATAAAGGAAGAAATAGTGGAGAGGAAGTTAGATTGAAAAAATTCGACAATTATATTATTGAGAAGCCTTGCGATTCTAATTCAGATAAACTGTAAAAAATCTTAATAATTGAAAGTTTGGTAGATGATATTTTGCAATTTTCTATCAGAATCAATAATAGTGTAGGAGAGGTTTTCCTCCTACAACTGTTTCAAAAGAAATATTTACCCATTGGGAGAAGATGTTGCAGTGGATAATGTGTTACTCACTGAAAAATATAATTTTCAACTAAAAGATTTTGAAGGATTCATTTCAAAATAAACAATAATTAAAGAATAAGAAAAATCCTCCGTTTCAAAGAGTAGGGAACTCCTTGTGACAGAGGATTTTTTCTATAGGGCTTTAGCAGCTGCAATTGCAGCTTCGAAGTTTGGTTCAGAGTTGATATTGTCCACGTATTCAACGTAGTGAATAGTATTGTCAGTATCGAGGACAAAGACTGCGCGTGCCAATAGATGCCACTCATTGATTAAGAGGGCATAATCACGTCCAAAGGAATGGTCGAAATAGTCTGAGAGCATGATGGCATTTTCAATACCTTCAGCACCACACCAACGTTTTTGGGCAAAAGGAAGGTCCATTGAAACAGTCAAGACAACCGTATTATCCAGTCCAGCCAGTTCTTCATTAAAACGACGCGTTTGAGTTGAGCAGATGCCTGTATCGATAGAAGGCACGACACTCAAGACTTTTTTCTTCCCATCAAAATCAGCCAGAGATTTTTTAGAAAGGTCTGTTGTAGTGAGTGAAAAATCAAGTGCCTTGTCGCCGACTTGTAGTTGTTTACCTGTAAAGCTCACAGGATTTCCGAGAAAAATTACCATAGGATACTCCAATCTTTTTTCTTCCATTTTAGCTGAAACAGTCGGAATTTTCCAATGATTTGACCGGAAATATGGGCATAGAAAAAACGCCAGCTCATGAGAGAATGACGTTTTTCAGAGGCTTATACTCAATGAAAATCAAAGAGCAAACTAGGAAGCTAGCCACAGGCTGTACTTGAGTACGGCAAGGCGACGCTGACGTGGTTTGAATTTGATTTTCGAAGAGTATTATTTTGCCAATCCTTCAGCAATCTTGTCAAGGTTGTATTTCATCATGTTGTAGTAGCTATCGCCTTCTTTACCTTGTTCTGCGATAGAGTCAGTAAAGATTTGTGCGTAGATTGGGATGTTTGTGTCTTGTGAAACAGTCTTCATTGGACGGTCATCCACACTTGATTCTACAAAGAGGGAAGGAGTTTTTGTTTGGCGAAGTTTTTCAACCAAGGTCTTGATTTGGTCAGGAGTTCCTTCTTCTTCAGTATTGATTTCCCAAATATAGGCACTTGGGACACCGTAGGCTTTAGAGAAGTATTTGAAGCATCCTTCACTGGTTACGATCAATTTCTTCTCAGCAGGGATGTTGTTAAATTTCTCTTTAGCTTCCTTGTCAAGTTTGTCTAGCTTATCAGTATATTCTTTAAGATTTTTTTCGTAGAATTCCTTGTTGCTAGGGTCTTTAGCGCTCAATTGTTTTGCGATATTTTTAGCAAAGATCATCCCGTTTTCAAGGTTAAGCCAAGCGTGTGGGTCTTCTTTACCTTTTTCATTTTGACCTTCAAGGTAGATAACATCAACGCCTTCGCTGACTGCAAAGTAGTCTTTGTTTTCAGTTTTCTTGGCATTTTCTACCAATTTTGTAAACCAAGCATTACCACCTGTTTCAAGGTTGATCCCGTTATAGAAAATCAAATCAGCTTGAGAAGTTTTCTTAACGTCTTCAGGGAGTGGTTCGTATTCATGTGGGTCTTGACCAACAGGAACGATACTGTGAAGATCAATCTTGTCACCAGCAATATTTTTAGTAATATCAGCGATGATTGAGTTTGTAGCAACAACTTTTAGTTTTTGACCAGAAGCTGCATCTTTTTTTCCACTAGTACATGCTACAAGAGCAATGACGGAAAGAAAGAGAACGAGTAATGTACCTAATTTTTTCATTAGATCCTCCAATTTATTGGGGTTTTGCCCCTTATTTTAACAAATGTTTATTTTTCAGTTTCAAATATCGTTGTTTTGGAGCGATAAAGAAGCTAATGAGAAAGAAACTAGCAGCTGTAAGCACGATACTAGAACCTGCCGCAACGTTAAAGCTATAGCCGATAAAGAGTCCCAAAACTGAAGCTGCAGCTCCAAAGGTTGAGGAAAGGAAAATCATGCTTTTCAGGCTATTAGCATAAAGATAAGCAGTTGCAGCTGGGGTAATCAGCATGGCTACAATCAGGATAGTTCCGACACTTTGCATGGCTGTCACAGACACGAGAGTCAAGAGTACCATGAGAAGGTAGTGATAGAAATTGACAGGCATTCCCATGGCTTTAGCCAATAGTTCATCAAAGGATGTTATCAAGAGTTGCTTGAAGAAAATCCAGATTAACAAGAGAATGGCTGCCCCCACACCCATAGTAATAAACATATCCGTATCTTGGACGGCCAGGATATTACCAAAAAGAATATGGAAAAGGTCAGTTGAACTTTTAGCGACACTAATCAAGATGATACCGAGGGCTAAGAAAGAAGAAAAGGTAATGCCGATGGCGGTATCGCTTTTGATAATCGAGTTTCCCTTGATGTAGGTAATGATGATAGCAGCTAGTAGTCCGAAGACAATGGCTCCGATAAAGAAGTCAAGGCCCAAGATAAAGGAGAGGGCTACACCTGGCAAGACAGCATGTGAAATGGCATCTCCCATGAGTGACATCCCGCGTAGGATGATGAAACATCCCACAGCTCCAGCTACGACCCCAATGACAATAGCTGTTATCAAGGCATTTTGTAGGAAATGGAATTTTTGCAATCCATCGATAAATTCTGCAATCATAGGTCACCTCCATTGAAAAAGAGTCGATTACCGTAAGCTTCTTTGAGATTGGCTTCGGTAAAGGTTTCTTTGGTTGGACCAAAGGCAATCACTTCTCGATTGACAAGTAAGACTTGATCGAAGTAGTGGGAAACCTTGCTGAGGTCGTGGTGAACGATGAGAACCGTCTTACCAGCTTTTTTCAAATCTCTCAGCGTATTCATGATGATTTCCTCACTGACAGAGTCAATCCCAACAAAGGGTTCATCCAAGAGGATATAATCGGCTTCCTGCACCAAACATCTGGCAATCAAGACCCGCTGGAATTGACCTCCAGACAGTTGACTGATTTGACGTTCAGCGTAGTCAGCTAGGCCGACGATTTCAAGGGCTTCCTCTACTTTTTTCCAATGTTTAGCATTTAAACTGCGAAAGAGAGGAATAGAAGGAAATAGTCCTAGCGAGACACATTCCTTGACCTTGATGGGAAAGTTGTAGTCGATATTGATTTTTTGTTCGACATAGGCGATTCGGTGTAAGGATTTTTTAACTTCCTTGTCATCGAGAAATGCCTGACCTTGATGTGGGATAATTCCCAGCATCCCTTTTAATAATGTTGATTTTCCAGCACCGTTCGGACCAATGATACCGGTAATTGTTGGTCCATGGAGCACTAGTGAAATATCCTTAAGTGCCAACGTTTCTTTGTAGGAGACACTGAGGTTTTCAATACGTATCATAAACTTGTATTCCTCCTGCCTCTTAATATACCTTAAAAAAAAAATTAAGTCAAGTTAATTTTTAAAAAAATTAAAATAATAACTGAAAAACAATAGAAAATATCAGTTCATTTTTAATTGCATTCCCAGGTAATTTTTGTTAAGCTAAAAACAAGTACAAATGAAAGTGAGAACAAGATGACACGTTATCAAGATGATTTTTATGATGCAATCAATGGAGAATGGCAGAAGACTGCTGAAATCCCAGCAGATAAATCTCAAACGGGAGGTTTTGTTGATTTAGATCAGGAAATTGAAGACTTGATGTTGGCGACAACAGACAAGTGGTTGACAGGTGAAGAGGTGACTGAGGATGCTATCTTGGCAAACTTTGTCAAATACCACCGCCTAGTTCGTGATTTTGACAAGAGAGAAGCTGACGGTATCACTCCTGTCTTACCACTTCTTAAAGAATTTCAAGAATTGGAGACTTTTGCGGATTTTACAGCTAAACTAGCAGAGTTTGAGCTTGCTGGAAAACCAAACTTCCTTCCTTTTGGTGTATCACCAGACTTTATGGATGCCAGAATCAATGTTCTTTGGGCTAGTGCCCCAAGCACAATCCTGCCAGATACGACCTACTATGCTGAAGACCATCCTCAGCGTGAGGAATTGTTGAACCTTTGGAAAGAAAGTACTTCTAATCTCCTTAAAGCCTATGATTTCTCTGATGAAGAAATCGAAGACTTGCTAGAGAAAAGACTAGAATTGGACCGTCGAGTTGCGGCAGTGGTGCTCTCTAATGAAGAAAGTTCAGAGTATGCTAAACTTTACCATCCATATGCTTACGAAGATTTCAAGAAATTTGCGTCTGCCCTACCTTTGGATGACTTTTTCCAAGCCGTTCTTGGACAAGTACCAGACAAGGTTATTGTAGACGAAGAACGTTTCTGGCAAGCAGCAGACCAATTCTATAGTGAAGAGGCCTGGCCTCTCCTCAAGGCAACCTTAATTTTAAGTGTTGTGAATCTCTCAACCAGCTATTTAACAGAAGAAATCCGTGTCTTGTCAGGTGCCTATAGCCGTGCGCTTTCAGGAGTTCCAGAAGCCAAAGACAAGGTCAAGGCAGCTTATCAACTAGCACAAGGTCCTTTCAAACAAGCCTTAGGTCTTTGGTATGCCCATGAAAAATTCTCTCCAGAGGCTAAGGCGGATGTGGAGAAAAAAGTAGCAACTATGATTGATGTCTATAAGGAACGCTTGGCTAAAAATGACTGGCTGACTCCTGAAACTCGTGACAAGGCCATCGTCAAACTCAATGTCATCAAGCCTTATATCGGTTACCCTGAAGAATTACCAGAACGCTATAAGGACAAGGTAGTGGATGAAAATGTTAGTCTTTTTGACAATGCTCTAGCCTTTGCGCGTGTGGAAATCAAGCACAGTTGGAGCAAGTGGAATCAGCCTGTGGACTATAAGGAATGGGGCATGCCTGCTCATATGGTCAATGCCTACTACAATCCACAGAAGAACCTGATTGTCTTCCCAGCGGCTATTTTGCAGGCGCCTTTCTATGACTTGCATCAGTCATCTTCTGCTAACTACGGTGGTATTGGGGCGGTTATTGCCCATGAAATTTCCCACGCCTTTGATACCAACGGAGCTTCCTTTGATGAAAATGGTAGCCTAAAGGATTGGTGGACAGAGAGTGACTATGCTGCCTTCAAGGAGAAAACACAAAAAGTCATTGACCAGTTTGATGGACAGGATTCTTATGGAGCAACCATCAACGGTAAATTGACTGTATCAGAAAATGTGGCTGACTTGGGAGGAATCGCAGCAGCGCTTGAAGCAGCTAAGAGAGAAGCAGACTTCTCAGCAGAAGAATTCTTCTACAACTTCGGTCGCATCTGGCGCATGAAAGGTCGTCCAGAATTTATGAAACTTTTGGCTAGCGTCGATGTGCACGCGCCAGCCAAACTCCGTGTCAATGTGCAAGTACCAAACTTCGATGATTTCTTTACAACCTATGATGTCAAAGAAAGTGATGGAATGTGGCGTTCACCAGAAGACCGTGTGATTATTTGGTAAGGCAAAAAATCTAGTCATCAGAAAAAGGCATCCAATCAGGTGTGAGAACCTTGATAGGATGCCTTTTATAATTGAAAGATTTGCTGGATAGTTTACTTAAATTGCGCTATTGATTGTCATCATCTTGCTAGAAAAAAGGATTGAAGGTTTTTTCGTGAGCAATAGTAGTAGCTGGACCATGTCCTGGATAAACATCGTAGTTTGGCAGGGTGAAAAGTTGGGTCTGTATACTATGAAGGAGTTGCTCCATGCTACCAGTCGGAAGGTCTGTTCGTCCGATGGTTTCACGGAATAGGGCATCTCCTGTCAAGACTAGGTGAGCATCAGGAAAGACTAGGGAAACACCACCGATAGAATGCCCTGGTGTTGGCAAGACAGTGAAACGAAATTCCTCTAATTGGTATTCTTCGTGAAAGATAAAAGTGTGTTCTGCAGGTTTTGCGACCACATCTGCCATATCATCGTGACGAGGGAGACCAGAGAGATTATCGACAGGAGTGTAGAGCCAGCTGGCTTCGCTCTTTGCGATATAGACCGGAGGATTGCCAAAAGTCTCGCGAACCAAGTCCAGACTCATGATATGGTCATAATGGGCGTGGGTCAATAGAATGGCACAGATCGGTTTGTTGATGTTCTCTATTGTCTGACGAATAGCTTCCCAATGGCTACCAGGATCGACGACGATGAGGTGTTTTTCACCCTCTAGGTAATAGGTATTTTCATAGGCAACAGGATTCACGGTTTTATGGATTTTCATACTAGCTCCAATCTCAAAGAATGTACTAATACTCTTCGAAAATCTCTTCAAACCGCATCAGCTTTATCTACAACCTCAAAGCGGTGCTTTGAGCAGCCTGCGGCTAGTTTCCTAGTTTGCTTTTTGATTTTCATTGAGTATACATTAAGTATAGCACAGTTGGGGAGAATAAGCTGGAAAAGGAAATAGGTCTAGAAAGAAGAAGATGGTTTGGATAAAAAATAAGCCCCGAATAAGTTCGAGGCTTAGATTGCTTTAATTGCCAGCATAATATTTTTGGATTCCCTTGACAATCCCTTCAACTAGTTTATCTTGGTAGTCACTACTGCGGATTTTTTGGTTTTCTTCTGGATTATCCATATATCCCATCTCTAGCAAAACAGCTGGTTTAGCTGTTTCACGGAGAACAGCAAAGGTTGCTTGCAAGAGCCCAGCATCTCTAGCTCCAGTTTCAGCTAGTAGTGAAGAATGGATATCGGCTGCGAGACGATTACTTTCACTCATCCGTTCAGGATTGTTGTGCCAATCCTTGTTAATCTTGCTAGGGAAACCAGATTCATCCTTGTAAGAATAGGTCTGGATACCTAGGTTAACGGTTGTATCATTCCCTTTTGCATTGAAATGAAGGCTGATGAAAAAGTCAGCATTGGTCTTGTTGACCATGCGAGAACGCTCGGTAATAAAATCAACGTCTATATCACTATCTCGAGAGGTGAGAACGGTATAGCCGAGTCCTTCTAGTCGTTTACGTAGCTTACGATAAACTTGTAGGTTTAATTCTTTCTCAGCTATGCCATAGTAATAAGCCCCGCGATCCTTACCACCGTGACCTGGATCGAGAAAGATAGTTTTAGAGTAATGTCCTTTTTGAAAACCTTGTGCTAATTCACGAACCCATTTTCCATTTCCTTGGAAGAGCTGGTTTTTGCCATCCACTGCATAGGTTCCTGTGACATACACACCATCGTCCTTAAGATAGTACCAAGCTTGATAGTCCGGGTCATAAATCCATTCCTTATGGGCCATGTAGCCACCAGATTTGAGGTAGTAGGAACCAATCCATTGTTTTTGGGCATAGCGTCCGCCAGATTTTAGGTAAAACCAACTAGAGTAGCTTTGGTCGTAGACCCATTCCTTATCTGCCATAGCACCACTGGATTTGAGGTAGTAATCGCCTTTCCAGACATTTGACAACATTCTACCGTAGCCATCAAAAGCATACCACTTGCCATTGATTTGGCTCCATTGGTTGGATAAATATTTACCTGAACCATTGATATAGTACCAATTATTTCCCATTTGGTACCAGCTGTTTTCAAGCAAGTAGCCATGACTATCAAAGAAATAACCATCATAGAGAGTATCTGTAAATTTGACCCCAGTTTGACTATAAAAAGTCCACTTGTTCCCCTCTTTTACCCAGCCAGTTTGTATAGGTTGATTGGGTTTGGTTTCCCTAGAAAGAGAAGGTTTGCTTTCTTGCTCACTTGAACTAGCTGTGCTCGACGAAGTTTCTGTACTAGCTTGAGAATTACTAGTAGAATTGCTAGTGGAAGTATTTATTGAGCTACTAGTTGAACTAGTTATAGGGGCAGTAGTGGAATGACTCGTATCGTCAGCAAAAACGACTTGGCTGGATAAGCCAAGAACAGCCAAAGCTAAAAGTGTCAGTCTTTTGTGTGATTTCATATTGTTTACCTTTCTAGAGAAATGAAATTTCAGTAATTATCGTAAAAAACTGTTCTTATTACCATTATACACTAAAAAAGTCAGAAAATTACCAAAATATCAAACCTTATTTATTGAAAAAAGAAGAATGTATTTTCATTTCGCTGACTTTTAGTGTAGCCTATATCAAAAAAGATAGATGAAATCAGATAATTTTATTGTTTTAGTGTGAAGCTTTTTTTATCCTCCTTCCCAACAACTTGAATAAGCTTTAGAATCCTCTTTTTCTAGTTTTCATATTCTTAAAAAAGTGATAAAATGGTAGGAAGAATTGGAGAGTAGAGATGCCGAAAGAAGTGAATTTAACAGGCGAAGAAGTTGTCGCTTTAACCAAAGAATATTTGACGGAAGAGGATGTCCATTTTGTCCATAAGGCCTTGGTCTATGCGGTGGATTGCCATTGTGGTCAATATCGCCAATCAGGTGAGCCTTATATCATTCACCCCATCCAAGTGGCAGGTATTTTAGCTAAGCTCAAGCTGGATGCTGTAACGGTAGCTTGTGGTTTCTTGCATGACGTGGTGGAAGATACAGATGCGACCTTGGACGATTTGGAAAGAGAGTTTGGTCCTGATGTGCGGGTAATCGTAGATGGGGTTACCAAGCTTGGTAAGGTCAAATACAAGTCTCACGAAGAGCAGTTGGCAGAAAATCATCGCAAGATGCTCATGGCCATGTCTGAGGACATCCGCGTTATCTTGGTTAAACTATCTGACCGCTTGCACAATATGCGGACTCTGAAACACCTTCGAAAAGACAAGCAGGAGCGTATTTCTAAAGAAACCATGGAAATATATGCCCCACTTGCCCACCGTTTGGGGATTTCCAGTGTCAAATGGGAATTGGAAGACCTATCTTTCCGTTATCTCAACCCAACGGAGTTTTACAAGATTACCCATATGATGAAGGAAAAACGCAGAGAGCGTGAAGCCTTGGTGGATGAGGTGGTCACAAAATTAGAGGAATATACGACAGATCGTCATCTAAATGGGAAGATTTACGGTCGTCCCAAGCATATTTACTCGATTTTCCGCAAAATGCAGGATAAGAGAAAACGGTTTGAGGAAATCTATGATCTGATTGCTATTCGTTGTATTTTAGATACCCAAAGTGATGTTTATGCCATGCTTGGTTATGTGCATGAACTTTGGAAACCAATGCCAGGTCGCTTTAAAGACTATATCGCTAACCGTAAGGCCAATGGTTACCAGTCTATCCATACGACTGTTTATGGACCAAAAGGGCCAATCGAATTCCAGATTCGGACCAAGGAAATGCACGAGGTGGCTGAGTACGGGGTTGCGGCTCACTGGGCTTATAAGAAAGGCATCAAGGGGCAGGTTAACAGCAAGGAATCAGCCATTGGAATGAACTGGATCAAGGAAATGATGGAGCTCCAAGATCAGGCTGATGATGCCAAGGAATTTGTCGATTCAGTTAAGGAAAACTATTTAGCCGAGGAGATTTACGTCTTTACCCCAGATGGAGCTGTCCGCTCCCTTCCAAAAGATTCAGGACCGATTGACTTTGCCTATGAAATCCATACAAAAGTTGGGGAAAAAGCAACTGGTGCCAAGGTCAATGGTCGTATGGTTCCACTGACAACCAAGCTCAAGACCGGGGATCAGGTTGAAATTGTCACCAACCCCAACTCCTTTGGGCCGAGCCGTGACTGGCTCAATATGGTTAAGACCAGCAAGGCGCGCAACAAGATTCGTCAGTTCTTTAAAAACCAAGACAAGGAATTATCTGTCAACAAGGGCCGTGAGATGCTGATGGCTCAGTTCCAAGAAAATGGCTATGTGGCCAATAAATTCATGGACAAGCGTCATATGGACCAAGTTCTGCAAAAGACCAGCTACAAGACAGAAGAGTCCCTCTTTGCGGCTATTGGTTTTGGAGAAATTGGAGCTATTACTGTCTTTAACCGTCTGACTGAAAAGGAACGTCGTGAGGAAGAACGTGCTAAGGCCAAGGCGGAAGCAGAAGAGCTTGTCAAAGGTGGCGAGATCAAGGTTGAAAACAAAGAAACCCTCAAGGTTAAGCATGAGGGTGGAGTGGTCATTGAAGGTGCCTCAGGTCTCCTAGTGCGGATTGCCAAGTGTTGTAATCCTGTTCCTGGTGACGATATTGTCGGCTACATTACCAAGGGTCGTGGTGTAGCTATTCACCGTGTGGACTGTATGAACCTGCGTGCCCAAGAAAACTACGAGCAACGTCTCCTTGATGTGGAGTGGGAAGATCAGTATTCAAACTCAAATAAGGAGTATGTAGCTCATATCGATATCTATGGTCTCAACCGTACAGGACTGTTGAATGATGTACTGCAAGTTCTTTCAAACACAACCAAGAATATATCAACAGTCAACGCTCAACCAACCAAGGATATGAAGTTTGCTAATATCCATGTATCCTTCGGCATTGCCAACCTCTCGACGCTGACTACGGTCGTGGACAAGATTAAGAGTGTGCCAGAAGTTTACTCTGTCAAACGGACTAACGGTTAATTGCCCTAGCCCTTACTAGAAAGGCTATTATGAAAATCATTATCCAACGGGTTACAAAAGCCCAAGTGAGTATCGAAGGTCAGGTTCAGGGAAAAATCAATCAGGGACTCTTATTGCTGGTTGGTGTTGGACCAGAGGACCAAGAGGAAGATTTGGACTATGCTGTGAGAAAACTGGTCAATATGCGGATTTTTTCAGACGCAGAAGGCAAGATGAACCTGTCTGTCAAAGATATTGAAGGAGAAATCCTCTCTATTTCTCAGTTTACCCTCTTTGCGGATACTAAGAAAGGCAATCGTCCAGCCTTTACAGGTGCAGCCAAGCCTGATAGGGCATCAGACTTCTATGATACTTTCAATCAAAAACTAGCGCAAGAAGTGCCCGTTCAGACAGGTATTTTTGGAGCGGATATGCAGGTTGAGCTGGTCAATGACGGACCAGTCACCATTATCCTTGATACGAAAAATAGATAAGAAAGACCAAGTCCAGCCGGCTTGGTTTTTCTTATCTATCATAAAATACTCCAAAATGAAATCTGTTTCTGATAGGCCTTAGGAAAATCTCTTTTCAGGCTTTGGCTTATGCGATAGGAAGGGATGAGGTGTCCTAGGGTTAGGAGAGTTCCCTGAAGGAAAAGTGGAATAACTCTTAAAAACAGCAAGGAGAGAATGATCAGGCTATCCCATAGGAGGATTTGTAAGGCAAAACGCCAGAATCTTGGTCTAATCTGGGAATAGAGGTGACTAAAGTAGTCACAAAGTTGGTTGGAAAGATAGGTCAATAGCACAGGATGAAAGAAAATGAGCCAAGCGCTATAAATCAACATCCAATCCCAAGTAAGTCCCTCTTTAAATGTCAAAAATGCCAGCATAATTCCATCGATGATAAGGAGTTGAATGGTTTTGATGGAGATGATTTTTTTCATGCTAAAACCTCCTTTCCCTTAGAGACACTCCCATAAAGAGATGTGTTTATCGTAAAAATCTGGATAGTGTTCTCTTAGGTAGTCAGCCGTCATATAATATAAAGTAGAATGACAAGCAGTGATGATTGGCATAAGAGAGTAAAAACGCTGAGAACTAATGAAGGCTAAGAGGACAAAAAATAGAAAATCAATGGAGAGAACCCCTAAATAGTAGAAGCGAATCTTTTTATTGATTTGAGGATAAATCTCAGCGAATTGATGTTTGAGTCGGACAACCAAGCGAAATAACAGGAGTCCTTGAGTAAGGAGGAAAATAAAACCAGATAGCAAGAGCCACCCCAAAGATGTATCGGGTCTTTTACTGAAAAATGCGAATAGTAGCAAATCGATAACTGCAATTGCTGTAAAATGGATTCTAAAGAGTTTTTTCATGACAAGACCTCCCTCTTTTATCTATCTTCATTCTACTCCAAAAGAATGGAAGTTACAACTAAAATGATAAAAAATTTTAGTAAGGAGATTCAGTTAGATTTCTTTATTTGATTTCCCTCTTATTGTTCCACCTCTTCATCATTCCAGACAAATAAAGCTCCGATTGCATTGAGGATATAAAAGATGTATTTTCCGATATTGGCAAAATTTCCTTGAATACCAGCTTTTGTCAGCTGAACGAAATTGTAAATCAACCAAAAGCCCCACTGAGTTGTTAGTTTCAATGCGTTAAAAGCATTGGCAATGAGGGACAGTGCAAAGGCAATAGTTGTTACGTAGGCAAGGAGATTCATCTTGCCCCCATATCCGATATAGTTGGTCACAAAGGCAAAGAGGAAGGCGATGATGGAAATGATGATGGCCGCCAATTTTACCTGTTTTTGGCTCATTTGGTTGGGTCTGCCTTCTTGCGAAGCTTCCCATTTCTTAATAGCAAAGGTATAAATGAGGAAGGTGACAGGATAGGTGATAATGGCCGCCTTATTTCCAAGGATATAATCAATGGTACCAGACAAAATGGTATTAACAATACCAAAGTAATTTCCCCATTTGCTTAATTTTCCCGTGAAACGAGTGGACAACATGGAAATGCCAACGTTGGTTACGGAAATCAATCCAAAAGGAACAAGAGCAGTCCATGGTCCCCAGTCTACAAATTTGTCGAGACGTGAGTTGAGGTAACCAGATGCAATTGCAATCCCAACGACCAGAGCAACTCCAAAGAGGTCAAACCATTTAGATGTAGCAAAAATTTTTAGTGATTTCTTCATATGTTAAACTATCTTTCTTGTTTTTTACAAACATTCTACAACTAAATGAAAGCAAAATCAAATGATAGAAATAAAACCCTGAAAATAAAACTTTCAGGGTTGGTAGGGGACTTGAGAAATTAGTTGATTTTCTCGACATAGAGTTGTGTTGCAATGTCCATATTCACTTGTAAATCCTCGTCTTTACTAAGGATAGTAAAGGTGTTGCTGAAGCCATCAAACTGCTTGACTTGGAGCGGATCACCGATGTGAAGTGAGTGCTTGTCCAGATAATTGAGAATGTCAAAACTATCGTGCACCCGAGTTAGACGGTAGGATCCACTCTCTTTGATATCAGCTAGTGGTAGGTTATTGATTTCAACTAAGAGTTCTCCCTTGGCAGGAATAGTTCCTCCGTGAGGGCAGGTCTTGGGGAATCCAAGTAATTTTTCTAGTCTCTCAACGAATAGCTCAGAGACAGTATGTTCCAATACCTCAGCTTCTTCATGAATCTGGTCACTAGTATAGTCTAAATGATGAACTAGAAAAACTTCAATCAAGCGGTGTTTACGATAGAGCTCAGAGACCAGTTTGAGGCCGAGGTCAGTCAGTAGATAGCCACATTCCTTGTCCTTGAGGATGAGGTTTTCGCTCTTCATCCGTTTAATCATTTCAGTTACAGCAGGGGGAGAGACTTGCATGCGGGCAGCAATTTCCTTGTTGGTAATTTTATGCAGGTCTATGCCAATTTCATAAATACACTTTAGATAATCTTCTTTATTCGGGGTCATTCGTTTCCTCTTGTCTAATATCTTTATCTAGTATATCAAAAAAAGCTAGATTTCTCTAGCTGTGACTTTTTATGTTATACTTATTGCAAGAGAAAAAACGAGGAGATGGATATGACGAAAATAGCTCTTCTTTCAGATATTCATGGCAATACCACTGCTTTAGAGGCAGTTTTGGCAGATGCTCGGGAGCTAGGAGTGGATGAATACTGGCTTTTGGGAGACATTCTCATGCCAGGGACAGGGCGTAGAAGGATTTTGGACTTGTTGGCTCAACTACCGATTACGGCTAGAGTTTTGGGAAACTGGGAAGACAGTCTTTGGCATGGTGTCCGTAAGGAATTGGATAGTACTCGTCCCAGTCAACGCTATCTCTTGCGCCAGTGCCAGTATGTTTTAGAGGAAATTTCCCTAGAAGAAATTGAACTGCTCCACAATCAACCTCTCCAGATTCATCGTCAGTTTGGTGATTTGACGGTAGGAATTAGCCACCATCTTCCTGATAAGAACTGGGGCAGAGAGTTGATTCATACTGGGGCGCAAGAGGATTTTGACCGCTTGGTGACCAACCCGCCTTGTGATATTGCTGTTTATGGTCATATTCACCAGCAGTTGCTTCGTTACGGGACAGGTGGACAATTGATTGTTAATCCGGGTTCGATTGGGCAGCCTTTCTTTCTAGATGCTCAGTTGCGGAAGGACTTGCGGGCCCAGTATATGATTCTAGAATTTGATGACAAGGGCTTGGTAGATATGGACTTCCGACGGGTAGACTACGATGTGGCAGCTGAATTGCAGCTGGCTAAAGATCTCAAACTTCCCTATTTTGAGGTTTACTATGAAAGTCTGGTCAATGGTATCCACCATACTCATCATCAGGAATTTCTGAGTGAATTGGCCCAGAAAGAGGGTTATGATAGGGAATTAGATGCTTGGTTGAAAAGTGGTAATGATTGACATTACAACTGAAAAGGGTATAATAAAAGAAACAGAAGAGTAGAGGCAGGGATGCCTCGTAAAAAGGAGAAGAGGATGCAAATTCCAAGTAGATTTACCATTGCGACTCATATGCTGATAATTATCGCCCTCGAGGGGAAGGAAAGCAAGGTGACCAGTGATTTTCTGGCTGCTAGTGTCGGGGTCAATCCTGTCATTATCAGAAAGACCTTGTCCCAGTTGAAGAAGGCAGAGCTGATTTCAGTCGCGCGCGGAACGGGCGGAACAGAGATTGTTAAGGATCTCAAAGACATTAGTCTATTAGATGTTTATCAGGCGGTTGAGTGTCTTGGTAAGACTGGTCAACTCTTCAGTTTCCATGACAATCCAAATCCAAATTGCCCAGTTGGAGCTCATATTCATGATGTTTTGGATCACAAATTGGAGAGAATCCAGCGAGCTATGGAGACTGAGCTTGGTCAGACCAGCCTAGAACAAGTCGTGGCCGATGCAGAGAGTCAGATGAAGGAGTGATTTCTTCTTTAAAACAAGAAAAGCTTATGAGAAGGTTTGTACTGACCCCAAAAAGTTAGACAATTAATTTATCCGAAGGATTTAGTTCTGTATTGCACAGGACTGAGTCCTTTTAGTTTTACCTTAATTCGTTTATTGTTGTAGTAATCAATATAGTCTACAATGGCTTGTTCCAATTGGTTGAGCGACTCAAATGACTTCTCATAACCATAAAACATCTCCGATTTCAGAATACCAAAGAAAGATTCCATCATGCCGTTGTCTGGGCTGTTACCTTTACGTGACATGGATGCTTGAATTCCCTTACCCTCTAGAAACTGATGATAAGAATCGTGTTGATATTGCCAGCCTTGGTCACTATGGAGAATCGTATTCTCGTAGCGCTTCTCTGTGAATGCTTGTTCCAACATTGTTTTTACTTGTTCTAAGTTGGGTGAAGTTGAAAGATTATAGGCGATAATTTCGCTATTAAAGCCATCTAAAACTGGTGATAAGTAAAGCTTTTGAGCGCTTGCTGGAATGGCAAATTCTGTCACGTCCGTATAACACTTTTCCATTGGTTTAGCTGCTTCAAATTGGCGTTGAATAAGGTTGTCTGCTTTCTTGCCAACATCTCCTTTATGAGAAGAATACTTGCGTTTCTTGCGGATTCTAGCTTGTAAATTGAGCACTTTCATCAAGCGTTGAACTCTTTTATGATTGACCACATAACCACGATTTCTTAATTCTAAATGGATTCGACGATAGCCGTAATTTCCTTTTTGTTCGGTAAAAATAGCTTGAATTTCAGCTTTAAGCTTTTGATCCTTATCTGGTTTGTCTAGCTGTTTCAAATGATAGTAGTAGGTCGAACGAGCGAGTTTAATGGTTTTTAGAAGAATATCTAACGAAAAATCAGTGATTAATTCTTGAACAATTTCTGTCTTTCTTCTTTCTCTTTTTCCTCCTTCAAGCGGAGTTCTCTCAACTTTTTTAGGACAGCATTCTCCGCTCTCAGATACTCGTTTTCTGCTTGAAGTCGTTCTAACTCTGTCATCTCTTCGGGTTTCTTCTTTGGTTTACGTCCCATTTTAGGTACTCTCCCTCTTGTTTTCTCAACAATAGTATACCCGTTTTTCTTGTATTGTGCCATCCAATTTGGAAGCATACCACGATTTGGGAGAGCATATTCGAGAGAAACTCTATCTTGAGACCAGTTTTCATGTAGGACTTTATCAATCATTTCTTGTTTTAATTCAGGAGAATAGTAACGATTTTTTTCTTTTTTGACGAACTCTATTCCATAACGATCAATCAATTTAATCATGTACCTAATATTAGAATTGTTTATCCCAAATTTATTTGAAAGCTTCTCTAAGCTATATCCTTGTTTTCTAAGTTCATAGATCTGAACTTTATCATCATAAGTTAATTTCATAATAAAAACACCCCAAAAGTTAG